>JAKAFG010000001.1 GCA_021818125.1 Pseudomonadota bacterium
GTGTTTACGCGGTCTGTGGTGCGGCTTGACGCCTGCGCGTAAAAGCGAGCAAAATACTCGGGTATCCACTGAATGAAGCGCTGCGGCGCATGGAGCGATGCATAATGAGCACAGCAACAGAAACAAGGACCAATCTGGATTCCCTCCCTCCGGTTATGACCCTGACGCAAAATGCAGCGGACAAGATTGCCTCGCTGATCGAAGAAGAGGGCTCTGAAGACCTGAAGCTGCGTGTCTTTGTGACGGGTGGTGGTTGTTCCGGTTTTCAGTACGGCTTTACTTTCGACGAAAATATGAATGAAGGTGATACGGAAGTGCATCAGTTCGGTGTGAGCCTGTTGGTCGATCCCATGAGCTACCAGTATCTGGTCGGTGCGGAAATTGACTACAGCGAGGGACTGGAAGGCGCACAATTCGTCATCAAAAATCCCAACGCAACGACCACCTGTGGTTGTGGATCTTCCTTCTCGGCCTGATCGCCGACTGCTACGGAAGTGCTCCCAAGGGGAGGCTGACGGCCTCCCTTTTATTTTACGGGCAGGTTATGATGATCCGGCGGCTGCCGTCCGAAAGCCTTTGTGCAGGATGCTGCCCGTGAGCAGTGCCCCGGCTGGCGGTGACCGCCGAAGGTCCGGGCAGTCAATCATCAGAATGATAAAAGGAGTTCTGTATGGCGGAACCGAACTTTGCGCCAGGTCTGGAGGGTGTGGCTGCAACCCACTCCAGCATTTCCAACATTGACGGTGTTGCTGGTTTACTGAGTTACCGTGGTTTTGCCATTGCGGATCTTGTGGCACACAGCAGCTTCGAGGAAGTAGCGCTTTTGCTGCTGGACGGTGCCCTGCCGAGCGCCACTGATCTGGGACAATTCGATCACGGGCTGCGCACACACCGCCAAGTCAAATACAATGTCCGGGAAATCATGAAGTTCATGCCTGTGACCGGGCATCCCATGGATATGTTGCACTGTGCCGTAGCCAGTCTGGGCATGTTCTACCCGCAGCAAGAACTCTCCGATGCCGAGCGCGAAAATACGCCCCATCTGGATGCCATGGCGATGCGGATTATTGCCCGTATGCCCACTATCGTTGCCATGTGGGAGCAAATGCGTTTTGGCAACGATCCCATTCCACCACGTCCAGACCTCAGTCATGCGGCTAACTTCCTGTATATGTTGTCGGGTCATGACCCGGATCCGGCCCTCGCCAAAATCCTCGACTCCTGCCTGATTCTGCACGCCGAGCACACCATCAATGCCAGTACCTTCTCGGTGCTGGTGACCGGTTCTACCCTGACCAACCCTTACCATGTTATCGGTGGGGCCGTCGGTACTCTGGCCGGCCCCTTGCACGGCGGCGCCAATCAGAAGGTAGTGGAAATGCTGGAAGAAATTGGTTCTTCCCGGCGGGTGGGCGCCTATCTCGATGCGAAAATGGCTAACAAGGACAAGATCTGGGGTTTTGGGCATCGCGTCTATAAAACCCGCGATCCGCGCGCGGCGATTCTCAAGGAGATGATGGAAGATCTGGCCAGTCACGGTCATCTGCGCCACAGTCGCCTTTTTGAGATCGCCATAGAGGTGGAACGCCAGGCTACGGAGCGACTCGGTCCCAAGGGCATCCATGCCAATGTGGATTTCTACTCGGGCGTGCTGTATCACGAGATGGGCATCAAAGCGGACCTTTTTACGCCTATTTTTGCTATGGCGCGTTCTGCGGGTTGGCTGGCTCATTGGCGGGAGCAACTGGCGAACAACCGGATTTTCCGGCCTACGCAGGTGTATACAGGGGAACAAGGTAAAAGCTATGTTCCTATTGCGCAACGATTTTAGGAAAAACGTATGACAGAAGTTTTACGGGATATCCCCTTCCTAGCCACGGATCGGGTGGAGGCTCTGCTGGATATCGAGCGTCACCTGATCGCCGAGCAATCCACGATTGAGCGCTGGTTTCGGGGACAATGGCAGCGGACGCCGCCGCCTTTCTATGCCTCTGTGGACTTGCGCAATGCCGGTTTCAAGCTGGCGCCTGTGGACACCAATCTGTTTTCGGCGGGATTTAATAACCTCAATCCGGAGTTTTCGTCGCTCTATGTGGCGGCGATCCAGCATTTTCTCAATCAGTATTACCCGGGTCTGGAGCGGGTGCTCCTGATCCCGGAAAATCATACCCGTAACCTCTTCTACTTGGAGAATGTGGCGCGGCTGCGCGAGTTGCTGGAACTCTCGGGTCTCGAAGTGCGGGTGGGTTCGCTGATTCTGGAAGAGCGCACGACCAATGATTTGCCTTCGGGCAACCAACTGCTCCTGGAACCGCTGCGGCGAGAGGGGGGGCGTATCTCGACTGCTGGTTTCGATGCACAGTTGGTTTTGCTGAATAATGACCTGTCAGGCGGTGTTCCAGAAATACTGGAACATCTTGAACAGCCTATTCTACCACCCCTCGCCGCGGGCTGGCGCAATAGGCGCAAGTCCCAGCATTTTGCCCACTATCGCTCCGCGGCACAGGAACTGGCGGAGGTGATCGACATTGATCCCTGGCTGATTGATCCCGTTTTTCGCCGCTGTCAGGGCATTGATTTTATGCGTTCCGAAGGCCGCGAATGTTTGGTTGCTAATGTAGATGCGGTGCTGGCGATTACCCGCGAGCGTTACGGCCACTATGGTATTCGCCAGCGCCCTTTTGTCATCGTGAAAGCAGACGCTGGTACCTATGGTATGGGAATCATGACCGCCTATTCGGGTGAGGAGTTTCTGGATCTCAATCGCAAGGAGCGGACCCGCATGGCTAAGAGTAAAGAGGGTCTGCCGGTAAGTGATGTTTTTATTCAGGAGGGGGTGTATACCTTCGAGCAAACTGCCCAGGAGGCGGTGGCGGAGCCGGTGGTGTATATGATCGGTCAGCAGGTGCTGGGTGGCTTTTACCGGGTGCATACCGAGCGCGGGCGCGATGAAAATCTCAATGCCCCTGGAGCACATTTTGAGCCCATGGCCTTTGGCCAGACCTGCGTGGTTCCTTGCCGGAAATCACCGCCCGATGCACCGGTGAACCGCTATTACGCCTATGGTGTCATCGCGCGCCTGGCGCTGGTGGCCGCGGCGCGGGAGATGGCGGACTGGCGGATACAAGATGCGCAGGAGACCGGCCAATGAGCGCGCTCCAGGCCGCCATACTTATGGACCCCATCGCCGGGATCAAACCGGCTAAAGATACGACCTTCGCCATGCTGCTCGCAGCGCAGGCACGCGGGCACCAATGCCGGGTGTTTACCCTCTCCGACCTGTTTCTGCGGGATGGGCGTTCCTGGGGGCGATTACGTACCGTCGTCGTGCGCGATGACGTGGAAGATTACTACACGCTGGGTGAGACAGAAGAACGTCCCCTCGCCGACATGGATGTGGTCCTCATGCGTAAGGACCCGCCCGTGGGTCTGGAATATCTCACTGCCTGCTATCTGCTGGAGCACGCAGGTACCTGGGTGGTCAACGATCCGGTCAGTCTGCGCAATGCCAATGAAAAGCTCTATGCCCTGCATTTCCCAGAGTTTCTGCCGCCTTTGCTGGTGAGTCGCGATCTTGGGGATTTACGGGCCTTTCTCGCCGAACACGGCGAAATTGTCGTCAAACCACTCTCGGCGCGTGGCGGCGAAGGGGTGTTCTATCTGCACCTGCAGGACCGCAATGTCGGCAGTATTCTGGAGACGGTGACGGGCTGGGGTCAGCATTATGTGATGGCGCAGCGCTATCTGCCCGCGATCCGCGAGGGCGATAAACGGATTCTCATGGTGGATGGCGTCCCGGTGCCAGGTGCCCTGCTGCGGGTGCCTTCGGCCGCGGATTTTCGCGGTAATCTGGTGGCAGGTGCAACGGGGGTAGCGGCGGAGATCAATGACCGCGATCGGGACATCTGCGCGGCGATAGGCCCGGCTTTGCGTGCCGCGGGCCTGCTTTTTGTCGGTCTGGATGTGATCGGCGGGTATGTGACGGAAATCAATGTCACCAGCCCCACCGGGGCGCGGGAGATCAGGCGATTCTTCGGGGCCGACGCGGCGGATCTGCTCTGGCAGCGTCTGGAGCGGGGGCGATGATGCACCCGGTCCGCGTGACCGGTCATGGACACCTGCCGTTTTCGGGCTAAAACACGTATCATAGGGCTTATGACCTTTTCTTCTCTCAAAAATCATCTGCTCATTGCCATGCCCGCGCTGCACGACGGCGTTTTCGACCGCACCGTGATTGTGGTCTGCGAGCACAATGCCGAAGGCGCCATGGGCGTGGTTATCAACCGGCTGGTGGACATCAATATGTCCGATGCCCTGCGGGCGGTGGACATCCAGCCCTCTGAAGAAATGATCCATCGCCCGGTGTACTGGGGCGGGCCGATCCAGCCTCAGCATGGATTTATTCTGCATTCGCCGCGGGGCGAATGGCTTTCCAGTCTGGAGGTCAATGACGATCTGGCGCTGACCAGTTCGCCGGATATTCTGCAGGCGATTTCTCAGCACGAAGAGCCGCAACGTTATCTGCTGACCCTGGGCTATGCTGGCTGGGGCGCGCAGCAACTGGAAGCGGAGCTGCAGGACAATGCCTGGTTACACGGCCCCTTGGATATGGCGGTGATTTTCGACCTGCCCGCCAGTGAGCGCTGGCAGGCCGCGGCGCGCTTGCTGGGGGTGGACATGCGTCTGCTCAGCGGTGCGGCGGGTCATGCCTGAGCGGAGCGGGCCGCTGCTCGGGATAGACTTCGGTGAACGCCGGATCGGGATTGCGGTTTTGGGGGAGTCGGGGTTGGCGCCGCAAGGGGTCGCCACCCTGCGCAATGGCGAGAGTGGCCCGGACTGGGATGGCTTCGCGCGTATTCTCAAAGAATGGCAGCCTCGCGCGCTGGTTCTGGGTCTGCCCCTGCACATGGATGGCAGCGAGGGGTTCATGGTGGGACGGGTACGCAAATTCGCGGAAAGTTTGCAGCGCCGTTTCTCCCTGCCTATCCATTGGGTGGATGAGCGCCTGAGCAGCCACGCCGCCGAGCTGGTCCTGAAAGATCGCGCTTTTTCTGAAAAAAAGCGGGGCCGCTTGCTGGATCAGGCCGCTGCCTGCGAGATTTTGTGGACCTTTCATAACGCCGGAGGAGACGCATGACGACCGACTGGGATGTGAGCGCGCTGCTGGAGGTTATGGCGCGTGATCTGCGCCCCCTCATTGATCCGGAGCAGGCGGCGATGATCGGCATTTTTACCGGCGGCGTCTGGCTGGCGCGCACCCTGCACGCCGCCCTCGGTTTGCAGCAGCCCCTGGGGCAGGTGGATATCTCTTTTTATCGCGACGACTTCAGCCAGATCGGCCTGCACCCGCAGGTGCGCGCCTCGGATATCCCCTTTGATGTCGATGGCCGCGATATCATTCTGGTGGACGATGTCCTCTACACCGGCCGCACCGTGCGCGCCGCTATGAATGAAATCTTCGACTATGGGCGACCGGCCCGCATCCGTCTGGCGGTGCTGGTAGATCGCGGCGGGCACGAGCTGCCAGTGGCCGCCGATGTGGCGGCGCTACGCCTGAATGCCACAGCGGGCGAGCACATTAAGCTGCGCGGCCCCGACCCCTTGCGTCTGGAACTGGAGCAGCGGAGTCCGCAGCCATGAGTGCCACCACCTTTCGTTTTGGTGAAGGAAACCCGCAATACGACGCCCAGGGCCGTCTGCGTCATCTGCTCAGTACCGAAGGGCTTCGGGAGCGCGAGTTACTGCAGATTCTCGATGCGGCGGAATCTTTCCTCAGTATTGCCCACCGCAGTGTCAAAAAGACCCCCACCCTGCGTGGCCGCACCATCGTCAATCTCTTTTTTGAGAACAGCACGCGGACTCGCAGCACCTTTGAGCTGGCCGCCAAGCGCCTCTCGGCGGATGTGCTGAATATCGCCGTCAGCACCAGTAGTGCCAGCAAGGGCGAATCCCTCATGGATACGGTCAATAATCTGATGGCCATGCAGGTGGATGGTTTTGTCATCCGCCATCCTGAGGCGGGAGCAGCTCATCTGGTCGCGCGCCATCTCGGCGACTCGGCGCTGGTGGTGAATGCCGGTGACGGTCAGCACGCCCATCCCACCCAGGCCCTGCTGGATGTGTTCACCATCCGCCGTCTGGCGGGGCCGATTGAAGACCGGGTGGTGGCCATTGTCGGTGATGTGCTCCATTCGCGGGTGGCGCGCTCGCAGATTCATGCCTTGTCCATTCTCGGCTGCCCGGAAATTCGCGTCATCGGCCCGCGTACCCTGGTGCCCGAAGAACTCTCGGCGCTGGGGGTGCATGTCTACCATGATCTGCAGGCCGGTTTGCGCGGAGTGGATGTGATTTGCGCCCTGCGCCTGCAACGGGAGCGCATGGAGTCGCACCGTCTGCCCAGTCTTGATGAATTTCATCGCCGCTTCGGGCTGACCCCGGAGCGCTTGCAGTGGGCAGAACCCGGCGCGCTGGTGCTGCATCCGGGTCCCATGAACCGCGGGGTGGAAATCGCCTCGGAGGTGGCGGATGGTGCTCAGTCAGTGATTCTTCAACAGGTAGCCCATGGTCTGGCGGTGCGGATGGCGGTGCTCACCATCCTCGCTGGCGCGGCGGGCGGGGAGTGAGGACCATGCACAGAATCATACGCAATATTCGGGTCATGGACCCCGGCGACGGCTTTGACGCGGTCACCGATCTGGCCATAGCCGACGGCCGGATTGTCGCGCGGAGGCCTCTGCCCACTGACTTTACCGCAGAAGAGGTGCTGGATGGCAGTGGCTTGATCGCCTGCCCCGGTTTCGTCGAAACTTCTTTTCAGGCGCACACGCCCGGTCATGGCCGGGATGGTGATCTTGCCAGTGAATTATGCGCGGCGGTGGCCGGTGGCGTGACTCAGGTTTTGCTGCGGCCGGATACTCAGCCCATGGCGGATACCCCGGCCGTTTTACAGGAGCAGCGCGTCCTGGCGGATCGTCTGGCCTTGGCCAAGGTGCATCTGTCCGGTGCCTTTACTAGCCAGCTTCAGGGCGCGGCGCTGACCGAGATGGCGAGTTTGGCAGAGGCCGGCGCCATTGCCTTTGGTCAGGCCAAGGAGCCCGTACCCAGTGCGGCGTTGTTGCGGCTGGCGCTGAGCTATGCGGCGGATTTGGGTTTGCCCGTATTACTCCATGGCGAAGAGCCAGAGTTGGCGGCCCATGGGGTGATGCACGAAGGCCGTCTGAGCATCCGCTTAGGCCTGACCGGACGCCCGGCGGCGGCGGAGCAGATCGGTGTGCAGCGGGATATCGCCATTGCCGCGCTCAGCGACTGCCCCATCCATTTTCCGCATTTGAGTACCGCCGCGGCGGTGGCCGAGGTTGCAGCGGCCAGGCAGCGTGGTGAACCGGTGACTTGTGGGGTGAGTATCCATCATCTGTTGCTCACCGAGCAGGATGTTGGATTTTTCAACCTCCATGCCAAGATCCTGCCGCCCTTGCGCTCCACTGCAGAGCGCGATGCCCTGCGCCATGCGCTGGCTACGGGCGTTATAACGGCCATCAGCAGTGATCACAGCCCCTGGGGCGTGGACCGCGAAGGCATGACCTTTACCCAGGCGCCATTCGGCATCGCTGCCGTGGAATGGCTCCTGCCCCTGGCGCTGCGGCTGGTGGATGAAGGGGTGGTGGATTTGATGACGGTGCTGAGCCTGCTGAGTGTCGGCCCGGCCCAGGCCCTTAATTTGCCCGCGCCATCCCTGGCGGTTGGCGCTACCGCAGACCTCTGTATCTTCGATCCGGAGTCCTATTTCACCGTGGAGCCAGCGCGGCAGTGGAG
Organism: Pseudomonadota bacterium; assembly: GCA_021818125.1. GTDB lineage: Bacteria > Pseudomonadota > Gammaproteobacteria > Acidithiobacillales > Acidithiobacillaceae > Acidithiobacillus. The sequence goes on from JAKAFG010000001.1 coordinate 7,813, forward strand.
CCGGGGCCGGAATCTTCCCTATGGGCAGTGGGAGTTGCGCGGGCGGGTGCGCTATACCCTGGTGGAGGGACGGGTGGTTTTCCGCGGGTGAGGGTAACGCTCACTTTGGATGGGTTATAATAATTTTTTTCTGCTTGAGTGGAATCACATTTGATTGTGAATGATTGGCATATGTATCCCAACTCGGCGCGTACTCCTCAGCCTGATTTCCCCATACGGACCACCCTTTACGGGGACCTCTGGCGAATAGTTCAAGGTAGGGTCCGGGGCTGCATGCCTCAATGATAGCGTATTGCTCGTCCGGTTTGCGGCTATGCTCGCGCTTTTGTGAAGAAATGATGTTTTCCTGACTCCTCCCCGGCTGCAAGGTCCGGGCATTTTTTCCTCGCACACCAAAAAGGATCATCTCTGTTACATTTCGGAAATAAAAGCCGACGCCTCTTCTGTCATGCCCACCATCTTTTCTGATTTTGTACCATATCATATTGGTTTTATAGGTGAATCCCCAGCGCTCCATTACCTGCATACCGTCGGCCAGGAGCGCGTTCGGCACCCAAAGGTAGAGGTGTGCCATGTCGGTGACGATTGTTTCTACAGGAAGTTCTTTTATTTCTTGCAGAGTCATCGTTGAGTATCGGGAGAGACGCTTGTGCTCTGGCGCCATCTTCCCGGTCCTGTTCTGAAACTGCCAGGGTGGATCGGCGAGAACGGTGGTGAATTTTCTTTTCCCTACCGCTTCCAGCAAATCGTCAGACGCGCTCATCATTATTCGTCCTCTGTATAGAGTGATTGAGTGAGACCAAATACCAGCAAAGGACAACCGCCCCCGCCGTTACCCTCAATCCGGGGAAGAAGTTTACTCATATGTGTGGTTGACGCGCCATAAGAGGAACCCCTTCCCAGTTGATTAAATATTTCCTGCAGATTATCGCAACGAGTGATGATCACCCCTACGCTAATAGCACGCAAGTCAAATAGCAAACGAAAATTATTGAGGTCCCGATCATAGAATGGATCTTTATTGTTCCATTCAATTTCCAGAGCGACTCTGTTGCGAAAACAATCTATCTTATGGGTAGGTGTATCCATTGTGTGTTCGTCGACAACAACATGCGTCTGGAATTCTTTTTCAACCCAGTCACGACCATATAGATAACTGTCAATAAATTCGGAAACTTTGGACTTAGCCCGCCGGGATTGGTAATCCAGCTTCTGTTCAATCGGAAATCAGAAAGTACGGCGAGAATATCATCCCATTCGGTAGGAAAGTCATGATGTAAAATGGCGCAGGCATGCTTCCACTCGTGGACTTCATAATTTTCGCGGATGAATTCAGGAAGCAGATCGATACTCATGTGATCTCCCGGTATTTTTTATGGCTCTTTATGTGTCCTTCATATCTTCGGTTCGTCCTCATCCCTACTTCTGAAACTCTCCTCAGCAGCATCCATCTCGTCAGCAGCGCTGCGTGACGGCTCTGCCGCGTCATCAGCGGTATCTTCCGCAGACCGGATTGCCGGTAAACGTGCCGCGAAGAACAGTCCGACTTCAAAAAGCATGTACATAGGAATGAGGAGCATGACCATGGATAACACATCGGGAGGGCTAAGTACTGCCGAGGCGATGGCGCAGATCAGAAAGGCATAGCGGCGGCTGCGACGCAGTGTAGCCACCTGAAGCACCCCGATGCGTACCAGTACCACAATGAGAATGGGGATTTGGAAGGCTAGGCCGAAGGCGAGCGAGAATTTGACGATGAGCGAGAGATAACTATCGACTTTGGGCATGGCGGTAATGTCACCGCCCGAAAAGCTCACGAAAAAGTGGAAGGCATTGGGGAATACGATAAAGTAGGCAAACAGCATCCCGCCGATGAACAGGAAAATAGAGGCAAAAATCAGCGGGAAAAAGGCCTTGCGCTCATGCTCATAAAGGCCAGGCGCTATGAAGGCCCAGAATTGATAGAGTACGACGGGTAATGCCAAAACAAAGCCGGATAGCAAGGAAAGCTGCACGTAAGTCAAAAATACTTCGGGTAAACTGGTGTAAATTAAGTGGCTGCCCTTTGGTAATACATCAATGAGTGGGGCAGCAAGAATATTATAAATCGTTTTGGAGAAGGGATAAGAAACCAAAAAACCGGCGAAAATAGAGATCACTGCAAATAATACGCGGCGGCGCAATTCCAGCAAATGGCCGATAAAGGTATTCTCCGCCAACTTATCCATGCTTAAAAAATATCCTTAGGCGGTATCGAAGTATGAGTGAATTTGATAATGGGTAAGCGGCAAAATACTTGGTGGAGGCCCAGGCTGTAGTGTGCCGGTATAATAATGGCGAACTTCTGCCAACGCATCAGGCGCGAATCAGGCTCGAAATCAATGCACGCGGTCTTCCGGCCCTGGCTGGTCCGCATGTTGTACCGCTGCCGACATAATGTCGAGTTCACCCTGCCTATGCTCTTCCTTCACTTCGGGCCTCTCACCAACCGTTTTCAGGATGTCTGAAGCGGTGATATCGGCAGGCAGCAATTCCTCTTTGGCATAGTCGCGCAGTTTGTTGGCTTCCTGACGCAGATCATCCAGCAACAACTGCTGTTCGACCTCAGAGCGCAGGCCGGTCATGGTACGCCGCATGGCGCCGTACCATCTCCCCGCCGTACGCGCGAGCTCGGGCATTTTCTCCGGCCCGACCACGAGCAGCGCAATAATCCCGAGTAGCGCGAGTTCGCCAAAGCTGAAGTCGAACATAAGCGATCAGCGATTAACGGTTTCGTGTTCTTTGCTGGGCTGGACATCGGCATCAATAGTGCGGCCGATGCTTTCCTTCTTTTCTTCCTCCTCCTTGACGGCGGAGCGGAAGCTCTTGATGGCAGAACCCAGGTCCGAACCCACGTTACGCAGCTTCGCGGTGCCAAACAGGGCAACCACGATTAACAGAATGATGACCAGATGCCAGATACTAAAAGCGCCCATGACTGCTCTCCTTCCCCCGCAGGGGTTTACGCGCTACAACTAATTCTTCAACCATAGGAAAATAAGCCGGTTGCGTCAAGCTTGCGGACGTCGTGCTGCCTTCTCTTCCAGGCCGGAAACGCCTTCACGTCGCGCCAGTTCCCCGAGGACATCACCAATAAGCAATTCCTGTTCCTCCAAGGCCACCATCAGGTGAAAGAGGAGGTCTGCCGCCTCTGCAATAATCGGTTTTGGCTCATGATTCTTGCAAGCGATGACAAATTCGGTGGCTTCTTCGCCCACCTTTTTCAATATCCGGTCCTGGCCCCCATGGAGCAGTTGTGCCACGTAGGATTGGCCGGAATCGGCCGCCCGCCGACTATGTAGTGTGGCTTGCAGGCTATCGAGGATGCTGCCGGGGGGCGGGGCCTGATGCTGCCAGCCCCGCTCGCCGGGTTGGCCGAGGAAGAAGCAGGTTTGCTCCCCGGTGTGGCAGGCCGGGCCTTCCTGAATGACACGCAGGAGAACGGTGTCGCCATCGCAGTCGAGGCGCAGATCCACCAGATGTTGAATATGGCCGGAGGTCTCGCCTTTACGCCAGAGCGCCTGCCGGGAGCGTGACCAGTAGGTGCCCATGCCATCGCGGAGCGTCGCCAGCAATGCGTCGGCATTCATCCAGGCCAGCATCAGTACCTGGCCGCTGCGGGCGTCCTGGGCGATGGCAGGCACCAGGCCGTCCGCATTCCAGCGCACGGCGGCGAGTATGGCGGCGTGCTGCGCTTCCGATTCACTCATGATGGTCAGAAACCCCTCGTTAATGTCTTTCTATTCAATAATACGCAGGTTACGCCTGACAGATGCGCTGCGCTTTAGCGGGTTTCGCGCACTGGAATTCCCGCGGCAGCCATCTGTGCCTTGACCTCGGAGATGCGAAACTGGCCGAAGTGGAAGACGCTGGCGGCTAACACCGCATCGGCATGCCCCTGCTGGATACCTTCGGCAAAGTGCTGAATTTCTCCGACACCACCCGAGGCAATCACCGGTACCGGCACGGCATCGCTGACGGCGCGGGTGAGGGCGAGATCAAAACCGATCCCCGTACCGTCCCGGTCCATGCTGGTGAGCAGAATTTCACCGGCACCATATTCGGCCATTTGCCGCGCCCAAGCCACCGCATCCAGGCCGGTACTGCGCCGACCGCCGTGGGTGAAGACTTCCCAGTGATCGTCCACCCGCTTGGCGTCGATGGCGACGACGATGCAGGAGTTACCGAAACGCCGGGCGGCGGCGCGCACCAGGCCCGGTTCATTCACGGCGGCGCTGTTGATGCTGACCTTGTCGGCACCGGCGAGGAGCAGGGTGCGGATATCTTCGACACAACGCACCCCACCGCCTACCGTCAAGGGAATGAAGACCTGGGCAGCCACGGCAGATACCACATCGGCAAGGGTGCCGCGTTCTTCATAACTGGCGGAGATGTCGAGAAAGGTGATTTCGTCGGCACCCTCATCGTTGTAGCGTTTGGCCACTTCCACCGGATCGCCGGCGTCGCGCAAGGCAATGAACTGGACGCCCTTCACCACGCGACCGTGGTCGATGTCCAGGCAGGGTATGATGCGCTTAGCGAGCATCTGCTTAGGCCTCGGCCAAGGCACGGGCCTGGCTAAAGTCCAGGGTTCCTTCATAAATGGCGCGGCCGGTAATGGCGCCGGTGACGCCGTCGCCCTCGTAGGCCTTGAGCGCTAGTACCTGCTCCAGATTGGCGATGCCGCCCGAGGCGATGACTGGTACTGGCACAGCCTGAGCCAGTGCGACTGTCGCGGGAATATTAGGGCCACTGAGCATGCCATCGCGGCTGATGTCGGTGTAGATGATGGCCTCAATGCCGTCGGCGGCGAAGTGCCGGGCGAGGTCTATGGGGTCATGACGGGAGAGTTTTGACCAGCCTTCAGTGGCGACTTTGCCGTCGCGGGCATCAATGCCCACCATGATGTGGCCGGGGAAACTCACTGCGGCATCGGCGACGAAGCCGGGGGATTTAACTGCCTGGGTGCCGATGATCACATAACGAACGCCGGCCTGGATGTAGGTTTCAATCTGCTCTTCGCTGCGGATGCCGCCGCCGACCTGGATTTCAAGGTCAGGGAAGCGTGCGCAGATGGTGGCAATGGCCTGTGCATTTACCGGCTCCCCCTGCACGGCACCGTCGAGATCGACGATGTGCAGACGTTTGGCGCCTGCTTCCACCCAGCGTTGCGCCGTGGCGACCGGATTATCCGAGAAGACCGTGTTGTCTTCCATCCGGCCCTGCCGTAAGCGCACACAGTTCCCGCCCTTGAGGTCGATGGCCGGAATCAACAGCATGACAACTTCCTCCCCACAAAGTTATTCCAGAAAACAGATTCAAATCGCACAGTTGGCTCCGTAAACGCCATCCCAGCCGAGAAAGTTCCCGAGCAGGCGCAGGCCCGCCGTGCCGCTCTTTTCCGGGTGGCATTGCAGGGCGAATAGGTTGTCCGTCGCCACCGCCGCACAGAAGGGAAAGGCGTAATCGCTGAAGGCCGCGAGTATCTCGGGGGCGGAGGGTTCCACATAGAAGGAGTGGACGAAGTAAAAGTAGGCATTCTGGGGAACGCCAGCAAAAAGCGGGTGTTCCACGAGTTGATGCAGCTCGTTCCAGCCCATGTGGGGAATTTTCAGGCGCCTGCCATCCGCGGCATGCAGGGCTTCTTCGGGAAAGGGGATGACCTGCCCCGGCAGCAGACCGAGCCCGGCGTGTTCGCCATGCTCCACACTGCTGTCCATGAGCATCTGCATCCCGAGGCAGATGCCGAGGAAGGGCCGGGTCTGCGCCGCAACGCGGACGAAGTCACTGAGCTCACGGGCTTCCAGCGCCGCCATACAGTCGCCGAAGGCGCCGACGCCGGGGAAGATGATGCGGTCCGTGGTGGCCAGTTCGCTGGCCTGATCACTGACAATCGCCTTGCCGCCCAGATACTCCACGGCCTTGGCCACCGAGTAGAGGTTGCCCATGCCGTAGTCAACAATACCGACGCGGGTCGTGGCGGCGCTCATAGGGTCAGGGTGCCCTTGGTACTGGGCACGGTGCCCGCCATGCGCGGATCAGGAGTGACCGCCATGCGCAGGGCACGTCCACAGGCCTTGAAGAGGGTCTCGGCGATGTGGTGGGCATTGTTGCCACGCAAGGCGTCCAGGTGCAGTGTCACCTGTGCGTGGTTGACGAAGCCCTGAAAGAATTCATGGAAGAGATCCACATCAAAGCCGCCTACCTGATCACGGGGGAATTCGGCCGCGAAGATCAGTCCGGGACGGCCGGAAAGGTCCACCACCACCCGCGACAGCGCCTCGTCCAGAGGCACGTAGGCATGGCCATAGCGCTGGATGCCGGCCTTGTCCCCCACGGCGCGGGCAAAGGCCTGACCGAGGGTGATGCCGATGTCTTCCACCGTGTGGTGAGCGTCGATATCCAGATCGCCCTGGGCCTGAATGTGCATGTCGAAAAGACCATGACGGACGATCTGGTGGATCATGTGGTCAAGAAAGGGTAACCCGGTGTGCAGGTCGGCCTGCCCGGAACCATCGAGATTCAGGGTGACACGGATCTGGGTTTCGAGGGTGTTTCTTTCGACTTCGGCTTGACGCGGATTCACAGTAAAGACTCCAGTACGGCCAGAAAACGATCATTTTCGGCCGGTGTGCCGACGCTGACCCGTAGATAGTCGCTGAGACGGGGGTGGCCTGTAAAGGCTTTGATAAGCACCCCGCCTTCACGCAGTCCTGAGAACAGCGCCGCGGCCCGCCCGGGGGCGTGAAAGAGCAGGAAATTGGCGGCGCTGGGCCAGATCGAAAGACCGCAGGTGCTGATGGCCTTGAAGAGCCGTTCCCTCTCGGCACGTAGGATTTCGGCCTGAGCGTCCAACACTTCGGTATGACGCAGGTAGAAGGACGCGCTGCGCTGGGTGAGCACATTAATGTTGTAAGGCAGGCGCAGCTTATCCAGTTCCTGAATCCACGCGGCCGGCCCCGCCAGCATCCCCAGCCGCAACCCCGCCAAGCCCTCCTTGGACAGGGTGCGGAGCAAGAGGAGGTTGGGGGTGCGTCCCAGGCGATCGGCAAAGGTCGTCTGACTGAAAGCGTGATAAGCTTCGTCCACTACCACCAGGCCCGGCGCTGCGGCGACAATAGCTTCCAGATCGGTCTCGGGAAAGAGGCTGCCACTGGGATTGTTGGGCCAGTCGAGGAAAATGATGGCGGGTTGTTGCGCGGTGATGGCGGTCAGCATGGCCGGGAGATCCAGACGGAAGTCCGCGTTCAGGGGAATGCCCACAAAAGACAGGCCGAGGTGTTGCGCCAGCAGGCGGTACATGACGAAACTGGGGTCCACAGCCATGATGGGGCGCTGGCTGCCTGCTACGGCGGTCACCAGAATCTGGATCAGTTCGTCGGAGCCGTTGCCGAGCATGAGCTCCACGCCATTGGGCAGACCGATATGCGCCTTGAGGGCGTCTATGAGCGTGTTGGGGTGCGCGTCGGGGTAGCGATTGAGGGGCGCATCGGCCAAGCTCTCCAGCCATTGCTCACGCAAGGCCGCAGGTAAACCATAGGGGTTCTCCATGGCATCAAGCTTGATGAGCCCCTCACCGGCTGCCACCGCATAGGCTTTACTGGCCAGCAATTCCGGGCGGAGCAGGCTCTGCATCAGGGTTGTCGTAGCGCTGTCGCTCATGACCCGGCTTTGGGGATACGGCAGGCTGCTGAACGGGCATGGGCGGTCAGACCTTCGCCCAGGGCGAGGCGCTCGGCGATCCGCCCCAGTTGCGCGGCACTGGCGGGGCTGCTGTGAATGAGACTGCTCCGCTTGACGAAATCATAGACGCCGAGGGGCGAGGAGAAGCGTGCGCTGCCGCCCGTGGGCAGCACATGGTTGGGGCCGGCTACATAATCGCCGAGGGCCTCGCAACTGTGGATGCCCATGAAGATGGCCCCGGCATTGTGGATGTCCGCCAGCCAGTCTTCAGGATTCTGCACGGCTAGCTCCAGATGTTCCGGCGCGATGCTGTCGGCAATGGCGCAGGCCTCGGCACGGTCGCGCACACGAATCACCGCCCCCCGGTCTGCCCAGCTTTTGCGGGCGATGGGCGCGCGATCAAGTACGTTCAGCGCTGCATCAACGGCGGCGACCACCGACTCGATGTGGGCGTCGTCCCAACTGATGAAAATGCTCTGGGCAATCTCATCATGTTCCGCCTGTGAGAGCAGATCCCAGGCCAACCATTCTGCCGGTGCCGAGCCATCGCTGATTACGAGGATTTCGCTGGGTCCGGCAATCATATCGATGCCGACCCGGCCGAAGACCATGCGCTTGGCGGTGGCCACATAGATATTGCCGGGGCCGACAATCTTGTCTACTGCCGGGACGCTTTCTGTGCCGTAGGCGAGCGCCGCTACCGCCTGTGCGCCGCCGATACAGAACACTCGATCCACGCCGGCAATAGCTGCTGCTGCCAGCACCCAAGGATTCACCTGCCCTTGCGGGGTGGGTACGGTCATGATGATTTCCTTCACGCCGGCTACGTGCGCGGGAATGGCATTCATCAGCACGGAGCTGGGATAAGCCGCCTTGCCGCCGGGCACATAAATCCCCACCCGGGACAGGGGCAGGATGCGCTGGCCCAGCACCGTGCCGTCGGCCTCGGTAAAGGTCCAGCTTTCACTGCGCTGGTGCTCGTGGTAACTGCGGATACGTTGCGCCGCCTCTTCCAGGGCAGCCCGCTGGGTGGGCTCCAGGCTGTTGAGCGCCGCATCCCAGGCGCTGCGGGGGATTTCCAAATCAGCGGCGGAAGCTGTCGTCACCCCATCAAAGCGCTCAGTGTACTCGCGTAGCGCCGCATCGCCCCGATCACGGACCGCAGCAACAATTTCCCGCACCCGCACTTCAATCTGCGGATCCAGATTGGCATCCCAGTCATGCAGTGCGTGAAACTGGCGGACAAAATCGGGGTCGCTGGTATCCAGACGGTTCATGACGTGACTTGCGCCTCCAGTTGATTAATGAGGGTTTCGATGGCGCTGCGCTTGAGTTTCATGGCCGCGCGGTTGACCACCAGACGGCTGGAAATGGGCATGATTTCTTCCACTTCCACCAGCCCGTTTTCCTTGAGCGTACGGCCGCTGGACACCAGGTCCACAATACGATCTGCCAATCCGACCAGAGGCGCCAGTTCCATGCTGCCGTAAAGCTTGATGATTTCCGTCTGTACGCCGCGAGCATGGAAATAGTTGCGGGTGATGTGCGGATATTTGGTCGCAATGCGCACCCGTTCCCAGCTTTGCGGTGCGTCATTGGCTGCTAGCGCGGCAGGTTCGGCCACCGCCATGTGGCAGATGCCGATGCGCAGATCCAGGGGTTCATAAAGGTCCAGGCCCTCCTGCTCCAACAGCACATCTTTACCGGCAATGCCCAGGTCGGCAGCGCCCCAGGTCACGTAGGTGGGCACATCGCTGGCACGGATCACCAGAAAGCGCACCGCGGGATCGGTACTGGGGATGATCAGCTTGCGAGATTCTTCCGGGTCCTCCGCCAGGTGGATGCCGGCGCCCGCAAAGAGGGGAATGGCTTCTTGCAGAATCCGTCCCTTGGACAGTGCGATGGTGATACCTGCGCTCATGCGACGCTCCTGCTGTTACTGATCCGGCGGATATCCGCGCCTAAGGCGCTGAGTTTCTCTTCGATGACCTCATAGCCGCGATCCAGATGATAGATGCGGTCGATGAGCGTTTCACCCTCCGCCACCAGTCCGGCCAGGACTAGCGAAGCCGACGCCCGCAGATCGGTTGCCATCACCGGCGCGCCGCGCAGGCGGGGTACCCCGCGCACTACGGCGGTCTTCCCATCGGCATTGATGTCGGCACCCAGTCTTTGCAATTCAGAGACGTGCATAAAGCGATTCTCGAAGATAGTTTCTGTGACGACGCTGCTCCCCACGGCGATGCAGTTCATCGCCATGAATTGCGCCTGCATGTCCGTCGGGAAGGCCGGATAGGGCGCCGTGCGTACATCCACCGCTTGCGGCCGTCGTGTCATGCGGATGCGGATCGTGTCCGCCTCGGCGGACACTTCGGCCCCCGCTTCCCGTAGTTTGAGGATGACGCTCTCCAGCAGACCCGCATCGGTGCGTTTCAGGCAAATATCGCCGCCCGCCATAGCCGCGGCCACCAAATAGGTCCCCGTCTCAATGCGGTCAGGTACAACACTGTGCTCGGCACCATGCAGTTCAGCTACGCCCTCAATCTCGATGACAGATGTCCCCGCTCCTGAGATGCGCGCACCCATGGCCGACAGGCAACGGGCGAGATCGACAATTTCCGGCTCGCGGGCGGCGTTTTCGAGGATGGTGCGTCCCCCGGCGAGGGTGGCTGCCATGAGCAGGTTTTCCGTACCGGTGACGGAGACCATCTCCATAACGATGCGGGTGCCGCGCAGACGGGATGCCTGTGCTTTAACGAAACCGTCCTCTACGGTGATTTCGGCACCCAAAGCCTGCAGGCCGCTGAGATGGACGCTCACCGGACGACTGCCGATGGCGCAGCCACCAGGCAGGCTCACTTCTGCCGAGCCGTGTCGGGCCAGCAGTGGCCCGAGTACCAGTATCGAGGCACGCATGGTCTTCACCAGCTCATAAGGGGCGACGACCGAGTGTACCGGGCGCGGATCGACTTCAATCCCGAGCTGGCCGTCTACCAGCACCCTTGCGCCGAGTGTGCTCAACAACTCCAGGGTCGTGGTAATGTCACGCAGATGCGGAATATTGCGCAGTCGCACCGGCTCGCGCGCCAGCAGGGTGGCGGCGAGACAAGGTAAGGCCGCGTTTTTGGCCCCGGAAATCCGCAGCTCACCACGCAGGGGGCCATTACCACGCAGCAGCAGTTTATCCATGGACTCGAATTAGCTCGCGCTGGCCGCTTGGGCACTGTCGACCAGTTTCTGCAATTCGCCCTGCTGATAGAGATCGGACATAATGTCTGACCCGCCGACAAACTCACCCTGAATATAGAGCTGGGGAATAGTCGGCCAGTTGGAATACTGTTTGATGCCGTCGCGAATCTGCGGGTCGGTCAGCACGTCCACCGTAAAGAGCTCCTTGACGCCTGACTGCTGCAACAGTTGCACGGCACGGGCCGAGAAACCGCATTGCGGTGCCCGTGGGTTGCCCTTCATATAAAGCACGACCGGGTGTTTCTGGACCTGTTCCTGAATAAGTTCCTGAATCGTTGCCATGGTTATCCTCGCTAAATTGGGGGTGAGTGCGGCTAATGCGCCGCCGCGTGACGGAGCTGTTGCGCCTGCTCGGGAGTCAGGGTGCGCAGCGAGAGGGCGTGAATTTCCTCGCGCATACGCTCGCCCAGCGCATCATAAACCATTTGATGCTGCTTGATGAGGGAAAGCCCAACAAAGGCCGGGGAAACCACCAGCGCCTCGAAATGGACGCCGTCGTCTCCCAGAACCTCGATGAGGGCGTCGGGAAGCTGCTGCTTAATGAGTGATTTGATCGTGTTGGCGTTCATGAAGTGTAGTGTAACGTAAAAAAGCCGCTGTGTGATGTCGCTTTTTATACTCAGCTGCGCCCGGCTGTGCAAGATGTGACGTTGAGCGCCTTATTGGCGCAGCTTGTAACCACGATCCAGCAGGCGCCAGGCAAAGAAACCGGTCCCGCCCGCGAAGGCGATGCTGACCCCTAGAGAAACCCATACACTGACATCAGAAGCTGCAAAAAAACCATAACGAAACCCGTCGATGATGTAGAAAAACGGGTTGAACAGCGATATGTGCTGCAACGCGCCGGGCAGGGATTGCACCGAGTAAAAGACACCGGCAAGAAAAGTCAGCGGCATGATAATAAAGTTTTGGAAACCGGCAATCTGATCGAATTTCTCAGCCCAAAGCCCGGCGATTAGGCCCAGTGAACCCATGCCGCTCGCGCCCAGAATGGTAAACACGGCGATCCACAAGGGGCGCAGCAGAGGTATGTGCAGATAAAGCAGCGCCAGTGCGAGTATGGCAATCCCCACCAGCGCGCCGCGCAGCACCGACGCGGCAACCATGGCAACGAAAATCTCGGTGGGGCTGAGCGGGCTGAGCAGCAGAAAAACGATGTTCCCTGTCACCTTGGCTTGAATCAGGCTGGAAGAGCTGTTGGCAAAGGCATTTTGCAAGATCGACATCATCATCAGCCCGGGAACGATGAAGGCCGTATAGCTGACCCCCGGATAGACCGATATATGTCCGCCCAATGCGTGCCCAAAAACCACCAGATAGAGGATGGTGGTGATCAGTGGGGCGGCAATGGTTTGTAGCCAGACCTTGCCGAAGCGCAAGGTCTCTTTGTAAAACAGCGTCCAGACCGGTGCGAAGCGGGCGCGTGCAAGACCCAGGCGGGGACCGGTCACGGCCTGCTGTAACCCGCCGAAATGCTCAGGCATCGCTGCTGCGCAGGCCGGGCTCGAGGATCTCGACGTAGGCACTGTCGCGGATGCGGCGTTGCCATTCGTCCATGCGCTCGTGGACGATACGGTTGTAGAGCTGCATGCGCGCTGCGGCCATAATCTGTTTCTCTTCAACCGGCTGCTGGCGCTGAGCCTGGGAGTGCAGAATGTAAATCGCATCTCCTTCGCGGATGGGACTACTCACCCCACCAGGTTGCAAAGTGACCAGTGTGCGTTCCAGGCTGTCTGGCAATTGTCCGGGAGCGACCCAGCCCATTTCTCCACCGCCAGCGGCGGTGCTGGTGTCCTGGCTGTAATTACGCGCCAGTTCAGAGAAGCGGGTGCCGCTTTGCAGCGCCTGCTGGATATCCTGAGCGCGTGCCTCAGCCTCCTGCAACTGCAGACTGTTGCCGGCACGCAGGACGATCATAGCCGTTTTGACCTCGGTGACCGTCGGCTGTTCATGCTTGACATCGAGCAACTTGAAAATATGAAACCCAGTGGGTCCCGGGATGACGGGGCTGATTTCGCCCGCCTTTAACTGGAGGAGGGTTTGGGTCACTGAGGGTGGGAGCTCACCCGCCTTGACCCAACCGATGCGTCCGCCCTGCAAGGCATCGTGGCCGCTGCTGACCTGGGCGGCGAGGCGCGCAAAGCTCTCACCGGCCACCACGCGATCACGCACCTGCCCGGCTTCACGCCGCGCCGCGCTGACGGCGTCTGGTGTCGGGTTGTCAGACAGCGGGATGAATATCTGCTGTAGGTCGAAACTCACGCCGCCCATTTCTTTGAGCTGTTGCGCGAAGGTTTTCACCTCGTCGGGGCCAATGTGGACTCGGCTCTCCACTTCCTGCTGCATGAGGCGATCCACAAGAATGCGGTCCTTGAGGTCGTTGGTAAATTGCTCCCACGACTGCCCTTGATTGGTCAGCGCCTGGCGTAACTGGTCAGGGGTGAGGTGGTTGGCTTGAGCGAGGTTGCTGATGGCTTGGTCCAGCGTGCCTTTGTCAACCTTGATTCCGGCCCGGTGCGCGATTTGCAGCTCGATGTGCTGTAGAATCATCTGCTGCAACACTTGGCGGCGCAGGATGTCTTCGGGGGGCATAGCGTTGGGGTCTTGCGTCTGTAGACGGGCACGCACGGCGCTTACTCGTTGCTCGAGCTGCATGGAGGTGATGATATTGTCGTTCACCACAGCAATGACCTTGTCGAGATTCTGGGTGTTTTCGGGTAGCGGTGCCGCCATCGGTGCTAGGGCAGAGTTTTCCGAATAAGTGTGCGTTGTCGTAGAGGGTGCCGTCACCGGTGCGGCCGGCAGCAGGGTGTCACGGTTGAGAAAGGGCGTACTCGCCCAGGCCAAAACCGGGGCGGTCCCCAGAACGATGCTCAGGGCGAATAAGATAGGGCGGCGTTTGAGTGACATCAGAACTCCATGCTGGCGCCCGGCACATACTGGCTGAGCAAACCGTTTGAGGCATTGCCGAGACTGGTCAGGCCACGCAATACGATCTCCAGATAAACAACGTTATTGGACTGCCCGCCGAGAAGGATCTGATGATAAACCATCATACGGGTAGCCCAGCAGCCGCCATCATATCCCATCCCTACGAGCTCCTCCAGCGGCTTGTGATCGGTGACGTCATACTGATAGCTGCCGAGTACCTGCCAGCGCTTGTAGATCGGCCAGGCACCGGAAATGCCGGTTTGATTCACGAAGCCACGGGTAAAACGATAGTCAAGGTTAATGACGCGCTGCGGACCGGGCAGCCACTGGGCGCGCAGGTTGAGCCGCTCCAGGTTGCGCTGCTGGGCATTGACTTGTGAACTGGCGAGGAGGTTGATGTCCGGAAGGGGCGCGTATTGCCCCTCAAAAAAATAGTTGGACTGCTGGTTTTGAGGAACGATATCGCCGGCGAGGTTGATCTGGCGCTGGTTGAAGTAGCGGATCTGACCGACAGCCGCCTGCCACAGTTGGCGGCCGCTGGGCGTGAGCCAGGTGCCGCGCAGCCCCAGTGCCACCTGATTGGCAGCGTTGATGCGATCGTTACCGCTATAGAGGCTGTTATCCTCAAAAATCATCGGGAAGTTCTGATAGGGCTGACTGGCATCGAAAATGGGGATGCCGCTCTGGGCCTGTAGGGGAATGTACGTATATTTGAACAAGGGTTGCAGCAGTGCCGTGCTGCCGTCGCTGCCATAACGGACGAAATTGAGGCCGCCTTTGAGGCTGAGTGCCGGTAAGGTGCGATTGATGGCGCGTGCGTAGGGGGCATTACGCTGAATCTGATAGTGGCTGTAGTAGAGCCGGGCCTGCGGTTCTAAGAAGCCCCAGCCGCGGCTGAAGCGCCAGCCAAGGGTGGGGGTGAGGTCGAGGCGCTGACCGATGGGTCCCGCAGAAGCGGAGAAGTAGTTAAAGCTGCTGTGCCAGTCGAAATAGCCGGCGCGTCCCACCCGCCAGTAGCCATCGGCAAACAGATACGGGAGCTGGGAGTAGGGCGCCGCGCCGCCAGGCGCGAGTTCCTGGTAGGCTTGCAGGGTGGCGCCCGCGCTAATATGTGCGTTGTTGTAGTAGAGTCCCCCGGAGGAGGTAATGTAGGGTGCGTTGCCAATGCCGCCCACGAAACTGCTGCTGAAACCCGCTGTGCCGCCAAAATCCGAAAGAAAGTTTTTGTAGCTGACCTGGTTGTAATCGACGTTGAAGTTGAATCCGTCGCCCAGATTCTGGTTATGCTGCCAGGAAATGGCCCAGATATTTTTGTGGGTCAATTGATCAGAGGGGAGCAGATCCAGATAGAGTTTGCCGCTGTAATTGGGCTCCAGATAGCGGAACTCATTCAGCAACATCACCCCGCGTCTGGCGAAATAGTTGACGGTGAGGGTGTCGTCCATATTACGGGCGATATCGAAATAGTAGGGGATGCCGAGGTAAAAGCCGTTGATGGTAGAGCTGCCTACACTGGGGGCAAGAAATCCGGAGTGTCGCTTCAGCGGAAAACTGAGGTAGGGCGTCCAGAATACGGGCAACCCAAAGACGTCGATTGTGGTGTTGGTGGTAGAGACGTAGTTGTCATTCTGGTTGAGGTCGATGCGGCTGCTCCAGAGTTGCCAGGCTGGTTTTTCGCCATCACAGGTGGTATAGCACGCTTCGTTGAGCTGGTAATGCCCTTTGCTCAGTTCCCTGCCGCTTTCAGCGTGGCCATGACCTTGCTGTGCTTCGAGCAGATAGCGGGGATGGACTACCACCCCCTCGTTGGCATGTAAATGGATGGTGGCCTTGGGGGCAGCGGTCACGATGCCGGGACTGACCATGCGCACATGGCCGTCGGCGATGATCTCGTCACGGGCCTGGTCATAGTGCACGGTATCGGCATAGACCCGGCGATCACCATAGAGTACTTCGACATTGCCAGTGGCTGTCCAGTGGCCGCTGCCAAGGCCGTGAACTTGATCCGCATAGAGCGTGACCGGGCTCTCTGCGGCCGCGGCGATGGCCATTCCGGGTGCCAGCAGTGCGCCCAGCAGAGCCAGGCGAAGGCTGGAACGCGGGGCACGGCGACTTCCCGGGCGGATTGGCCGGGGTCGGGATTTTCCGATGCTGTGCAGAGGACTTTTCATAGAGGCCTAAAATCGCACAAAATGCTTTTATGTCGCAATCTTTCCTTGCATCGAATTTTTCCACCGTGGCGGCGAGGGACCCTCTGTCACCCGCCGCCGCAGACTGGCTCGCGCAGCAGGGCGTGGCCGTGGCGCGGGCGTGCCCCATCCCCGGAGATGCCAGCGGGCGGCGCTATTGGCGTTTGCCGCAGGGCCTGATCTTCATGGATGCCCCGCACCCCGAAGATATCCTGCCCTTTTTGCGGATACAGCACCGTTTTGCCCGCGCCGCCTTGCCGGTACCCGAGGTGCTGGCCGCGCAAATGGATCCCGGCTTTGTGTTGCTGGAGGACTTAGGGGAAACGGATCTCAAGGCTGTACTGGATGCTGGTGCAGATATTAATCTGTGGATGCAGCGGGCGATGACCTTGATCCTCCATCTGCAGCAGGCCGGGCAGACGCAGACGGCACTGCCTCCTCTGCCATTTTTCTCGTCGGCCCGCCTGGGGGACGAGTTGGCCCTGTTTACGGACTGGTACCTGGGCAGGCATCTTGATTTAATCCTGAGTCCTCTGCAGAGGAATTCCCTGCAAGCACTTTTTGCTGTGTTACTGGACAATGCCGCCGCGCAGCCGCAGGTCTGGGTCCACCGGGATTTTCACGCGCGCAATCTTATCATTCAGCAGGACACCGGGCTGTTGGCCATGATTGATTTTCAGGATGCCGTGCGCGGGCCATGGACCTATGACTTGGCTTCTCTGCTCTGGGATCGTTATTGGGATTGGGGACGGACGCAAAGGGACGCGTGGGCCCTGAATTTTTTGACGGCGGCGCATCAGCATGGTGCTGCCTTGCCGTCGTCCGCGAGCTTTCTGCTGGGTGTCGGGCGTATGGCTCTCCAGCGTAACCTGAAGATTCTCGGCATTTTCTGTCGCTTGGCTTACCGGGATGGAAAATCGAGTTATCTCGATTTCCTGCCGCAATTCTGGGCCTATGTCGTGGATGCCCTGGACGCTGATCCGCAGTTGCAGTCTTATCAGGAGCTTTTTGCCCCATGGCAACCCCCGTTACCCGTGCGATGATCCTGGCTGCGGGTCGGGGCGAGCGACTCAGGCCGCTTACCGATCATGTCCCGAAGCCCTTGCTGGAGGTTGCCGGCAAACCCCTTATCGTGCGCCACCTGGATTCGCTGGCTGCGGCGGGCATTCGCGATGTGGTCATTAATGTCGGGCATCTGGGTGATGCGATCATGCAGGCCTTGGGTCAAAATTGGCAGGGATTGAGGATCACTTACAGCGATGAGCGTGAGGCCCGTCTGGAGACGGGCGGCGCTCTTGTTCGTGCCCTGCCCTTATTGGGGAGCTGCCCTTTTTTGCTGGTGAATGGCGACATTTGCACGGACTTTCCCTGGGCACAGCTCTGCCAGCCTTCACTTGCGCGCGTGCATCTGGTGCTGGTGCCTAACCCGATGCAGCACCCGCAGGGAGATTTCGCATTGTCTGCCGGCATGGTGGCTTTGGCGGGCGAAGAACGTCATACTTACGCAGGTATCGCGCGTCTTGACCCGGAGTTGTTGCGGGGCTTTCCCGAGCAGTCGGCTCCTCTGGCCCCTTGGCTGCGGCAATGGATTGCAGCGGGTGTGGTGGAGGGGACCTTGTATCAAGGAAAATGGACAGATGTGGGCACACCAGACCGGTTGCGGGCGGCCCGGCGTGATTGTGCGGAGGCCTCGCATGGACTTTGATCCGGCAGCGGTGAAGGCGGCGGTTAGTGTGGATGCCGGCTTGCGTGACCGCTGGCGCCGGGAGTGGGGCTTGCTCATGGATCTGGCGGTCTGGGGAGATCTGCGCAGCAGCCAGATCGGCTTATCGGGCAAGTTGCACAAACGGGTGCTCGAATTCGGGGAACGCCTGCGCTCCTATGGAAGTGACCGGAGTTGGATTCCACACCCCCGGGAACAAATCAAGAATGCCCTGAGCACCAGTCTGCAGACCCGTGAGTCGCTGGAAAAGGTCAGCGAAATTGCAGACCAGCTTAGCGACGGGGCAGACCTTGCCTCCTTACGGGCGATGTGGGAGGCCATAAGTGCTGCGTTGATGGCGGACATCGTCATGCGTGAAGAGCGATTGGTGCAGTTGTTGAACCAGCAGTATCAGGAAGAAGTGTGATCCAACCCTATTCAGGTTAACCAGCATATTTATGAAGATTGTGTACGCCTTGGTTGTTATCGGTGCTCTTGCGCTCTTTGCCTTGCTCTTATGGTGGGCACGCGGGCAGGTAGGCGATGCTGCAGCCCCCCATGACAGTACGGGTTGGTACGCCCGGCATCCTGACGCGCTGGCTGCCGAAAACCTGAAATGCTGGAAATTGCTGCAGAACGCTTCATTTGCGGATGTGGACAAGGTCATGACCGCGCATCCCCACTGCCGTGCGGTCTATGAAGCCATCCAGAGGCAGAATCCCGCCCATGCGAATTGACGACTGCCGGTGACTGAATTGACCGTAACGCCAGAAAGTCTGCTGGCCACCGGCCGGGATGTGTTGCGCCTGGAGGCGGCGGCGGTGGCGGCACTGGAAGCGCGTCTTGACGCGGATTTTGTGGGGGCTTGCGAGCTCCTGCTGAATTGCCCCGGCCGTATCGTCGTTAGTGGCATGGGTAAGTCCGGGATTATCGCCAAAAAAATCGCAGCGACTTTGGCCAGTACTGGCAGCCCCGCCCTTTTCCTGCATCCCGCCGAAGGCAGCCACGGCGATCTGGGTATGCTCACCCGTCAGGATTGCCTGCTCGCTCTCTCCAACTCCGGGGAGACCGCCGAACTTCTGGCTATTTTGCCAGTGGTCAAACGCCTCGCGGTGCCCCTGATCGCCATGACCGGTAACCCGCAGTCCACCCTGGCGCGCAGTGCCGCCGTGCATCTCAACTGCAGTGTGGCGCGGGAGGCCTGCCCTCTCAACCTGGCGCCCACGGCATCGACGACAGCAACCTTGGCCATGGGTGATGCCCTGGCTATGGCGCTTTTACAGGCGCGCGGTTTTTCGGCAGATGATTTCGCCCTGTCTCATCCCGGTGGCAGCCTCGGCAAACGCCTGCTGCTGCGGGTGCGGGATGTGATGCACCGGGGCATCAGTCTGCCTAAGGTACGGGAGGATACGCCGTTATGCGAAGCCGTACTGGAAATGAGCAGCAAGGGGCTGGGAATGACGGCAGTGGTGGACGCGGAAGACCGGGTGCTGGGGATTTTTACCGACGGTGATTTACGCCGTGCCTTCGCGCGGCGCCAGGATATCTGGGAACAGCCTATGGCTGAACTGGCTCATGCCAAACCGGCCACTATTACTGCCGAAGCCCTTGCTGCTGAAGCCCTTGCCCTTATGGAAAATAATCGCATCGGTGCGCTTCTGGTCACCGATGGTGAGGCGCGGCTGATTGGCGCGTTGAATATGCACGATTTGTTGCGCGCAGGCATTGTATGAATGAATTGATGTCGACTGACACAGATTTGTTGACGCGCGCTGCCGGGGTCCGCTTGCTGATTCTGGATGTGGATGGCGTGTTGACCGATGGCCGCTTATTTTTTGACGATGATGGCAAGGAGAGTAAAGCCTTTCATGTGCGGGATGGTTACGGCATCAAGCTCGTGCAGGAACTGGCTATAGAGGTTGCCATCGTTACCGCGCGCTATTCCCCGGCAGTTGCCCATCGCGCCCATGATCTGGGCGTCAAGCGGATTCACCAAGGCTGTTTGGACAAGAATCTGGCCTACACGGAGCTCAAAATCGCCCTCGACCTGGATGACGCCGAGGTAGCTTATATGGGAGATGATCTTATTGATCTGCCCATTCTTACCCGCGTTGGTCTGGCGACTGCTCCGGCTGATGCGCACCCGGAGGTCGGTTGTCGAGTACACTGGCAGAGCGTGCAACGGGGTGGTCGTGGTGCGGTGCGGGAGCTCTGCGAGCTGATTCTGCAGGCACAGGGGTACTGGCCAGCAGTCATCGCCAGGGCTGTTGGAGCGCTGTCTTGATCACCAATCAATCCGAGAGTTGGCCATGTCGCGTAAGCTGATACCGGGTTTCCGCGCCCCCGGCTTGGGTCTGTCTCTGCTGTTGCTTGTCCTCGCGGCGCTGGTGTGGTGGTCCTGGCCACAGCATCCCCTGCCCCTGCCGCCCATTGACTGGCATGGTCAAATCCATAAGGGGGATCAGGCGGCCGAAGACGTGGTCATGCGCCAGTACACGGCAACCGGGAAACTGGATTTGCTGGCCACCGCCCAGACTGCCTATCACGAGCCGAGTGCCGATCAAACCATACTTAGCCAGGTTACCGTTGAGCGGTTCAAGCCGGGACAGCAGACGCATCTGCGTGCCAATCAGGGCATAGTAGATGGTCACAGCCACCTGATTACCTTATGGGGGAACGTTATTGGCACCTTGCAACCGGACACCCGCCTGCTCACCGAAAAGGTGTACTATGATGCGCAAACGGGCATTATTACGTCCAAAGAGCCGGTACGGCTGGAACGGGGTCAAGACTGGATGACCGGGGTAGGTCTTTGGGCTTCGGTAAAAACCCAAGAGGTGAATATTTTGCATGATGTGCGTGGCATGTATGTCCCATAGGCGATTTTCTTTCCGGCGATTCTGGCCCTTCTTGCTCATGGTTGTTTCTGCCACCGCCTCGGCCGCACCGGTTGCGGAGCAGGGGCTGGGCAAAGGCCCTATTCAGATTAGCGCCGACGCGCTGCATGGTGAGAACAAACCGCAGCAGCAGGCCGTCTATACCGGGAACGTGGTTATGACCCAAGGCGATGTGCTTGTACATGCCGATAAGCTCACTATTGTAGCGGCCGGTGGCAAGGTGCAGCAGGCCACGGCGGTGGGGAACCCGGTTACCTTCACCATGCCCAGTGCCCAGCGCCACGGCTATGGTAACACCCTGGTCTATAAACCGGGCAGCGGCGAAATTGTGCTCATCGGCAATGCCCATCTCTGGCAGAAAAAAAACGAGATCAGTGGTCAGCAGGTCACCTATTTCCTGCAGACGCAGAAGACTTCCGTCACTGCGGCCCCCGGTCAGCGGGTACAGTCGATCTTCTATCCCGCAGCGGCGAATCACGCCACCGGCGGTGGGAGGCCATGAGCGGACTGTTGCAGGCGCAATCCCTGTTCAAGTCGTACCGGCGGCGGGCTGTGGTGCGCGACGTTTCGGTGCAGGTGGCCGCAGGCGAGGTGGTGGGACTGCTCGGTCCTAATGGAGCGGGGAAAACCACAACCTTTTACATGATGGTCGGATTGGTGCGTCCCGATCGCGGTCATATTTTTCTGCAACAGCGCGATATCACCGCGCTGCCTATGCACGAACGTGCCCGCATGGGGCTGGGTTACCTCCCCCAGGAGCCCTCCGTTTTCCGCCAGATGAGTGCTGCTGACAATGTCCTTGCCGTGTTGGAAACCTTGCCGTTGAGCAAGGTCGAGCGGCAAGAACGCCTGGAACAATTGCTCAGTGATCTCCACCTCCATCCGTTGCGTGACACCAAAGGACACAGCCTTTCCGGTGGTGAGCGGCGGCGTGTGGAAATTGCGCGGGCGCTGGCCATGAGCCCGCGTTTTATTTTGCTGGATGAACCCTTCGCTGGTATCGATCCCATTTCTGTGCTGGAAATTCAACGGCTCATCCAGGATTTGCGTGGGCGTGGCATCGGCATTCTGATTACCGACCATAATGTGCGCGAGACATTAGGCATTTGCGAACGCGCCTATATACTGCATGATGGCAAGGTCCTGACGGCAGGTAGTCCGCAGGAAATTGTTGATGATCCCATGGTGCGGCAGGTTTACCTGGGAGACCAGTTTCAAATCTGATTTTTGGAAATTATGAAACAAGGCTTAGAACTCAAGCTCGGCCAGCATCTGGCCATGACCCCGCAACTGCAACAGGCGATTCGTCTGCTGCAGTTGTCTACGCTTGATTTGCAGCAGGAAGTTCAAAGTATGCTGGAAAGTAATCCGTTGCTTGATGAAGAAACGGGAGACGACGGCGGCGGGCCGGTCCCGGAGACGCTTGAGCCTCCTTCCGAAGACCGTCAACTGGATCTGGCGGCTGAGGATACGCTGCCTGACGAATTGCCTGTAGACAGTCAGTGGGATGATGTCTTTGATCTGGGTACGTCGGGCTCTGGCAGCGCTGCTGACGAAGATCTGCCGGATTTTGAATCGCGTAACAGCCACAGCCAAAGCTTGCAGGACTATCTCCGCTGGCAGGCTGATATGACGCACTTCAGTCCTGACGAGCGCAACATGGCGGAGTTAATCATTGACGCCATTGATGAGCGCGGTTATCTGGCGGAAAGCCTGGAAGAACTCGCCGTCAATATGAATGTGCAAGAAGATGCGCTGTTGGCCGTGTTGCTGCGCGTACAAGACTTCGACCCGCCGGGCGTTGGCGCACGTGATCTCAGCGAGTGCCTCTTGCTACAGCTAAAACAGATGGTCGAAGGGGGGGCGCCCGTATTGCTCGCCCAACGGATTGTGAAGGATCACCTGCAGGCACTGGCACGCCACGATTACCCGCGTCTGTGTGCGGCTCTGGGGGTGGATGAGGAGGCATTGCGTGCAGCGATGGCGCTGATTTCCGCACTGAATCCCAAGCCGGGTGAAGAGGTGGGTGCGGAGAGCACCGAGTATGTGATCCCCGACGTGATCGTGCGCTGGACGGGTAAGCGCCTGCGCGTAGATATGAATCCCGAGGCCATGCCTAAATTACGTATCAATCGTCGTTATGCCGGCATGGCAGGTGGGAAAGATGCGGCGCATAAATATATTCAGGATCAACTCAACGAGGCACGCTGGTTTATCAAGAGCCTGCAGAGCCGCCAGGACACCATATTGAAGGTGGCGCGGGCCATTGTCGAACGGCAAAAGGATTTTTTTGCCAGTGGGCCTGAATCTATGCGGCCCATGGTCCTGCGTCATATCGCCGAGGCAGTAGAAATGCATGAGTCTACGGTATCGCGGGTCACTAATCAGAAATACATGATTACGCCCCGCGGTCTCTATGAGTTTAAATACTTTTTCTCCAGTCATGTGGGTACCGACAGTGGCGGTTCCGCGTCGGCCACGGCGATTCGCGCGCTACTCATCAAGATGACGCAGGCCGAAAGCGCACGTCATCCCCTGAGCGATGCGGAAATTGCCAAGGTGTTGGCCGATCAGGGTATTCAGATTGCGCGGCGGACGGTGGCCAAGTACCGCGAGGCGGCCAATATTCCTGCTGCGAGCCAGCGTCGTCGTTTGTGAGTGGATGCCGCCACCAGGGTTTTTTGCCGACGCCGTTGGCGTTACACTGGAAGCGGACCCCGCAGCGGGGCAGGATTCATAACGATCACATCACTTGGGTAGGAGAGCGCTATGCAAATTACACTTACCGGGCAGCACCTGGATTTGACGGATGCCATTAAAAACTATGTCGATGAAAAGATTGGACGCCTTGGTCGTTACTTCGACCACGTCATTAACGCCCAGGTGGTGCTGAAGCACCTCCCTCACGAAAAGCTGACCAACGTCGTAGATATTACTGTCAATGCCCCAGGGCACGTCTTCCATGCCGAGGTGCATGATGCCGATATGTACGCAGCTATAGATCTGGTGGCCGACAAACTGGAGGCGCAGGTGCACAGCTACAAGGAAAAGCTGCAGGATCGCCGTAATGATCACCCCGCTGGTTTGGCAACCATTGCTGAAGTCGACTGAATAGCCATGATGACCCCGCCTCTTGCCCTGACAAATATTCGTATGGATCCGCCTGTGGCCGATGCTGGTGATGTGCTGCAGTCATTGGCGGAAATCCTGGCAGGGTCTACCGGTCTGTCTGCTGAAGGGATTGCGGCGGCCTTGCAAAGCCGTGAGGCGCAGGGATCTACGGGTATCGGGCATGGGGTGGCTTTGCCCCATGCCCGGTTAGAGGGTGTGAGTCAGGTAGCTGTTGCTGCGCTGCGCACGGCGCAGGGTATTCCGTTTGCGGCGCCAGACGGGTTGGACGTGCGTATATTTTTGGCGGTAGTGGTGCCCAAAGCGGCTGCGACCGCCCATCTGGAGACGCTCTCTGCATTAGCCGCCAAACTCGCGGTGGACGAGGTACGCGAAGCACTGATGGAAACCCTGGATCCGCAGGAGTTTTTTCGTTTGTTGACGAGTCCGGCGTAGTTTGTACTACAAAGCAGACTGGTTACAGCCGTGAGTGCCGGGCAAGGCAGTGCCATTGAACGACAAATCAGCCTGCGTCGGCTCTATGAAGACCTGGACAGCGAATTGCGCTGGCAGTGTCTGTACCAGCCTGAGGAAGACCATCATCTCTGCCGAGATTCCTCGGCGGAAGATGATGTGGGTGGGGCGGCACTGGTTGGGTTTTTCAACTTTATCCGGCCACATGCGGTGCAGATTGCCGGGGGTTGTGAACTAACCTATCTGCGTGCCCACCCAGAGGCTATTACCCAGTTTCCGCCCCATAAGCTGCGTCTGCTCGTTGTTTGTGAAGGCCAGATGCTGGATGATCATCTCTATGAAGATCTGAAAGCCCGGCACATTGCCGTGATGGCGACGCCAATGGGCGCAAAAATAGTGCTGGCGCGGGTGCAACACTACCTGCATCAGGAGCTGGCGCCCCGCCAGCAGGTGCATGGCGTGCTGGTCGATGTGCTCGGGGTTGGATTGCTTTTGCAGGGCGAAGCCGGCATCGGCAAGAGCGAACTGGCGCTGGAGCTGGTCAGCCGAGGTCATCGTCTGGTGGCTGATGACAGCGTGCTCTGTATCCGTGAAGCGCCGAATGTGCTGACGGGGCATTGCCCGGCCCCGCTGCGTAATTTTCTGGAAGTACGTGGCCTGGGCATTATTAATATCCGGGAATTCTTCGGCGCCGCTGCCATCGTGTGTTCCAAGCGTATCCGGCTGGTCGTTGAAATCCAGGATATGCGCGATATGGAAATGGCGGATATCGATCGCTTGCAAGGCAAGGTGGATCACCTGGATATTCTCGGAACCCAATTGCCCCGGTTATGCATGCCTGTTTCTGCGGTGCGCAATTTGGCCGTACTGGTCGAGGCGGCGGCACGCAGCCAGTATGTAAAGGAGTCCGGTGGAGATATGCTCGCGGATTTTGAGGCGCAGGTACGATTGAGTGTCGGGGAAGAATGATGGCGGAGCGGGACTTTATTATCGTCAGTGGTCTATCCGGTTCAGGAAAATCTACCGTCCTGCAAGCACTGGAAGACCAAGGTTATTACTGCGTCGATAATCTGCCTGCTACCTTGTTAGTGGAGTTCGGGGCCCAACTGGCGCGGCGGGATGCCAGCTCCATGCTCGCCGCCGTGAGTATCGACGTGCGCAACCGCGAGTTTCTCGCAGCTCTGCCACAGGCGCTGGCCGAGCTGCGCGAGCGTTACGCTTTGCGCCCGCGCATCCTTTTTCTGGAAGCGGATGAGGGTACCTTGTTGCGCCGTTTCAGTGAAACTCGCCGCCGTCATCCCCTCACCGATGACCTCGCAGCAGCCTTGGGCGAATCGCTGCTCACGGTGTTGCGGCGTGAACGCGAGATGGTCCAACCCCTTGCTGATGTGGCTGACAAGCGCCTCGACACTTCCCAGATCAATACCCATCAGTTGCGTTTGCGGGTGCAGGCATGGAGTCTGGCGTCGCATCATTACAGCGGCCTGGTCTTGCTGTTGCAGTCTTTTGCCTTCAAAAAAGGTCTGCCTTTGGATTCCGACTTCGTTTTTGATCTGCGCGCACTGCCCAATCCCCATTATAATCCCGAACTCCGCGCCCTGACGGGTCGTGACACACCGGTGCGAGATTTTCTGGAGAAATCTCCAGAGATGGCCCATGCCTTCAATTCTTTGCGCAGCTTCCTGCAGGCATGGCTGGCGCCTTTTGCGCAAGAGCACCGTAACTATGTGACGGTTTCTCTGGGTTGTACCGGGGGACAGCATCGCAGCGTATATATGGTGGAGGCATTGGCGCAAATACTTGCCGAAGAAGGGCAGCGTGTCCTGGTCCAGCATCGGGAACTGGGCATTACCGAGACGCTGACATGATTACCATCGTGCTCCTGACCCATGCGGGACTGGGTGAGGCCTTCGCGGCTGCGCTCCGGCATATTTTCGGAGTTCTGCCGCCCGCCTTGGAGGTGCTGGAAATTTTGCCTGATCAAACTCCGGAGGAAGGCCGTCGGCGTTTGTGGGGGTTGTTAGAAAAAACGGGTAACGGTGACGCTATATTGATTCTGAATGATCTCTATGGTGCTACCCCCGCTAATCTCATTCCGGCCATTCTCCCGGAGGGCCGGGTAGCTGCGGTGAGTGGCCTTAATCTGGCGATGCTCCTGCGCGCCTTATCGCGGCGTGGTGAAGGACTGGCGGCAGCACGTCAGGGTGCTCTGGAAGGCGGCATCCAGGGTGTCGTCGATATTCTCGAACAGCGACCGCGACTATGCTCTGAGGATACCTGAGTGATTTTTGTTCATGAGAAGAGAGGCAAGTGCCTGTGACCCTGCGCCTAGACTATCCCATTATCAATCAACTCGGTTTGCATGCGCGGCCTTCGGCTAAATTTGTCAGCCTCTCGGTGCGCTATCCCTGCGCGGTCTGGTTGGCGCGTAATGGTCAGCGGGTCAATGGTAAGAGCATCATGGGGCTAATGACCCTCGCCGCGGCGCAGGGGACCATTCTGACCCTGGAAACGGATGGTGAGGGTGAGCAGGCTTGTGCTGATGCCTTGCTCGCACTTGCGGCGGATCGTTTTGGGGAAGAATCATGAGTTTTGAACTGGCGGGGATTGGTGCCTCCGGCGGCATCGCCATCGGCAGGGCGCTGGTACTTGAGCCCACCACCCTCGATATTCCTGAGCATTTACTGCTGCCTGAAGCCGTAGAGCCGGAAGTGTTGCGCCTGCGTGCGGCCTTGAGCAGCGCCCGGGATGAGCTGTTCTCGGTGCGCGACGCGATCCCGAGCGATGCCCCGCAAGATACGCGTCTTTTTATCGATGCGCACTTGTTGATGCTCGATGATCCGGCGCTGCGCGAGCGGCCCTTGCGGTCTATTCGTGATGAACATCGCAATGCAGCATGGGCTATCCATTTGGAGCGGGAGCGGCTGCTGGAGATTTTTGACCGCATGGAAGACGCGTATTTGCGCGCCAAGCGGGAAGATATTATTCAGGTGATAGACCGGGTTCTGCGCCATCTGATTGGTGTAAAGACCCCCGTCCTGCAGAGCGCCGAGGGCCAGATCATCATCGCCGAAGATCTGACGCCGGCCGATACGGTGTTGATGAAAAAAGACAAGGTGCTCGCCTGGGTAACCGACTTTGGTGCAGCGAACTCTCACTCCGCTATTCTGGCCAGAAGTCTCGGACTTCCGGCCGTGGTCGGCACGCACTCGGCGACGCGCCTGCTGCGCAGTGGTGATGTGGTGATTGTCGATGGGGACCAGGGTATCCTGCTGGTTGCGCCGGATGCCCTGATATTGCGGCAATATCAGGCTTTGCAGGAGCAGCGGCAACGGCGTCGGCGGTTGTTGGAAGAGCAGCGCGATCTGCCCGCGATAACTGTAGACGGGGTGCCTATTTATCTGCGCGCTAATATTGAATTGCCAGATGATATCGATATGGTGCGGCGCATGAATGCGGATGGTGTCGGCCTTTATCGCAGCGAGTTTCTCTTCATGAATCGCCCGGACATCCCGGATGAGGAAGAGCAATTCCACGCCTTTGCCCGAGTGGTAGAGCAGATGGATGGGGCACCAGTGACCATCCGTTCTCTCGACATCGGCGCCGACAAGGGCCTGCGTGATGACGATGCGGGGCTCCACGCTGCGCTCAATCCGGCCCTTGGCTTGCGCGGGCTGCGTCTTTGTCTGCGGCGTCCGGAATGGTTCCGGCCGCATCTGCGCGCCATTCTTCGCGCTTCGGCATTGGGGCCGATACGACTGATGCTGCCCATGCTCAGCAGTATGGGGCAATTACTGCAAACCCGGGCGCTGGTCAGTGAGTTGCAGACAGAATTGCGCGCCGAAGGGCACGCCTGTGATGTGGATATGCCGCTGGGCATTATGGTGGAAGTGCCTGCCGTGGCCATGGCAGCGCACTACTTTGCCGGGCGGGCAGATTTTTTCTCCATCGGCACTAACGATCTGATTCAGTACGCGCTGGCAGTGGATCGCGGTGATGATGACGTCAATGATCTCTTTGACCCCCTGCATGCCGGGGTATTGGCGATGATTCAATACACCATCACCGCCGGTCATGCACGGGGCATCCCGGTAGCGATGTGCGGCGAGATGGCGGCGAACCCGGCCTTTACAGCGCTGTTACTGGGATTGGGGTTGCGTGAATTCAGCATGTATCCCGGCGCTATTCCCGAGGTCAAGGAGGTGATCCGGCAGACCACTATCGCGGATGCGGAGGCGCTGGCTGCCCGCGCGCTTTCCGGAGAATGGCCGGTGCTGACGGGGGGCGGGCATAGTTAGGCTGAGCCTGCGCAGGATTACGACGTCTGTTATCGTCGTGTTGATCCTCATCGTTTCGGCTGCTGTGCTGTTTTGGTTCGTGGGTGGTCCCCGCTACGTTTTAGAGGGGGTCTTGGCTGCCCGCTTGCAGCGGCCGGTGCATCTCGCCGCCAACCCGGAATGGCATTGGGGAAAACAAGAATTGCGATTCACGTTACCGGGTCTGCGCGTCGGCCCGGCGGCCCACCCTCAGTTCAGCGCCAGTCGACTCATGGTGGTGTTAGACTGGCGCCCCCTCCTGCACGGCCAGGTGCAACTCCAGCAAATCGTACTCGATGCGCCTGTGCTTAACGGGCCATGGAAAGGCGCCGCTAACGCAGGTGGTGCTGCGCTTTCCCTGCCAGGTAAGATGATAATTCGCGATGGCACGCTGCGCTGGCCGGGTGTGGCCGGACATACCCTGTCCCTAACGGCCGTGAATGGGCAGGTGCTGGCGAAGGGACCCAGTCAGTTGGCGGGTGGCTGGCACTGGCGGGGAAAAGGCGGGCGCTGGCATTTTGCGGCCGAGATGGGGTCGGCGCCTGCGCTGTTCGCGCGGAATATTTCTTTGCAAGTGGGTACAACGCTTGATCCGACGCTGCTGCAGGTGGCTATTCCGACGCTCCAAAGCGCGGCAAAGGACATGGTCTTGCCGACGTTGCGCGTCCGCTGGCAAGCGCGTGGGCAAGGTCCGGCACAGTTGCGCTTGCAGGCGTTACGTCTGAACATGGCGCAAAGCCAGCTTGCGGTGCAGGAAGGCGCGCTGACAGTGGGGGATGACCTGGCACTCCAAGTCCAAACAGTGGGTCTTAACTGGAAGATATTGCGGGGTCATCTGGCCTATCAGATCACCATCCGGCGCTTGCCCCAGTTGGCCACCCGCTGGGGGCTGTCCCTGCCGAAGTGGACAGACCCTAATGCTTTGCAACGATTGACGTCGACGGGCACAATCCAGTTAGACAATCCCTATTTCCAGTGGGCTGTCACCCAGAGCGAGTTGGATGACAGCGCCTGGACGGGCAAAATATCCGGGACCTGGAACCCGCTGGCTATTCATGTCAATCTGCGCGTGGCGCAACTCAATCTCGGCCGCTATCTGCCTGCTCCCCAACCGGGCACAGCGTCGCCGCTTCCCGCAGTACCGCAGCAGTGGCCAGTGACTGGTGAAATTCACATCGCAAAGCTGCTTTGGGGTAAAATTAGCGCCCGCGATCTGGTTATTCGCAGCACAGCCTCCAAGGCGCGGCCATGATCCCCATCGCCGAAACCCTGCTGGACTGGTACGCCCGCCACGGGCGCCACGACCTGCCGTGGCGCCAGACCCGCGATCCCTATCGCCTCTGGCTTGCAGAAATCATGTTGCAGCAAACCCAGGTGGAGAGCGCCAAGCCGTATTACGTCCGCTTTCTGCAAGCCTTGCCGAACTGGCGGGCACTGGCAGCGGCGCCGCAGGATCAAGTGCTCGCCCTGTGGAGTGGGCTCGGTTATTACGCCCGTGCCCGCAACGCCCAGCGCGCGGCGCAGGAGGTGGTCACGGGCTTCGGCGGCCACTTTCCCGATACCCTCGAAGATGCCGTCACCCTGCCGGGAGTGGGCCGCAGTACTGCCGCTGCGGTGCTCGCCAGTGCTTTCGGACAAAGACAGGCCATCCTCGACGCCAATGCCCGGCGCGTGCTCATCCGTAGCCATGCCATAGATGCTGATCCGAAGGCCGCTGCAACGCAGCAGTGGCTCTGGACACTGGCCAGCGCCCTTACTCCTGAGGATGCCCATGGCTACAATCAGGCCATTCAGGACCTCGGTGCCATGATCTGCACCCCACGCCAGCCGCGCTGCCCGAATTGCCCTTTGGCTAGCCGTTGTATGGCCCATGCCCAAGGACGCAGTCATGCCCTGCCCGTGACGGTTAACAGGCCCCCAAAACCGCAGCGCTGTGCCTTTTTTCTCCTGGTCGCGGATATGGAAGGGCGGATATTGCTGGAAAAACGGCCGGATTCCGGCATCTGGGGCGGGCTCTGGTGCCTACCGCAGGCGGCGCCCGATGGCGGCGAATTTTCCATCCTTTGCAACGATACCCTTCATCCGCTGGAAGACACCCCTGCCGTACGGCAATTTTTGCAAGAGGCATGGTCGCGTCGTTTGAGGCTGGATCTCCAGTTGATGGCGCTGGAGGAAGAGCAGCAACATGTTTTTACCCACTTCCAGTTGCGTTTTCGCTGTGCGCATGCGCGCGTTTTGGACAGCGCTGTTGCGGATTCGGCCGCCACTCTGCGCTGGTATCGTCCCGCAGACGCTCTGACACAAGGTTTGCCCACGCCCATTCGACGAATTCTAAGGAATCTCGGCGGCGGTCGCTGATCCTCTATTTTGCTACGTGTACCGCCAAGTTAAGCAGCCATGCCGTGCGGCTTATTCCTGAGCGGCGAGTTCAGGTAATATAGAGCCACACAGCGTTATCCATCCCAGAACCATTGAGGAACTTCCGTTATGTCACGAATGGTACAGTGCGTAAAACTTGGCCACGAGGCCGAAGGTCTTGATCGTCCGCCTTATCCTGGCGCCCTTGGCGCGCGAATTTATCAAGAGGTCTCTAAGGAGGCCTGGCAGGGTTGGCTCAAACATCAGACCATGCTCATCAACGAATACCGTCTTTCTCCCATTGATCCCAAGTCGCGGACATTTCTGGAAAAACAGATGGATGCCTATTTCTTTGGCGAGGGTGCCCCGGCACCTGAAGGCTACATACCGCCTGCGCCCTAAAACCCCTTAATAGATGCTACAGGGCGCTTTCCGGAGTGCCCCGCAATCCGCGCAGACCCTGACGTCGTTGCCGGACGACAGGCGCGAAGCGCGCCAGACCAAGCCGTTATTGCAAGGCTGCCAAGTCCTGTCGCCTAAAGGTGACGCACTGGCTTCTCTTCCTTGTTCCCTCTTCCCTGTTTTTGCTTGGGTGATGGTGATGCATTTCTGTCTTTTGTCCTCGTACGCTGTTTGTTAACACCATGTATATATGAATGCTTTTTTAAAGTGATGTCTGTTCAGCATCCAAAAGACGCGAGGCGGAGCTCCTTCCCACCTGCAGGCACATCGGATATAAGCGACTCATCAACGCTCTCCAATGCCGGGTGGTAAAATAATATCAATTAAAAACATACAATTAAATGTTGGCACGACTCGTGCTTTTGCCTCTTCGCTGTCGAAAAACGGCACCGCCGAGCGCGGAAACTGGAACCACTTTTTGAGGAGAGCTTACCAATGAAGAAGATTGTTGCCCTGACGGCTGCCCTGTCCTTCCTGACTGCCACTGCTGCCTTTGCTACCGAAGTCCCCGCCGCCGCAAAGGCCCCGGAAAAGACCATGGAGCACAAAGCCCCTATGCACAAGGCCATGGAGAAGAAGACCGAGCACAAGAAGATTGAGCACAAGAAGGTCGAAAAAAAGGCTCCTGAGCACAAAGTGATGGAGAAAAAGTCCGAAGTGAAGAAGCCTGTCGAGAAGAAGGCTGAGCCTGCGGCCTAGGGATTTATCGGGTTGCGCCTCTGCGGCCTGACCTGCTGAGTTCTGATTTCTAAACCTGGGGTTTAAAAACCCCAGGTTTTTTTGATATCTGCGATTCGCAGCATTCAGACATTATCCCCGTCAAAATCTATAATGCAGACTCATGTTGATCAAACGGCCCGGACCCGGCAGCAGCGTTCCGTACGACATGAGCCGCTGGCCCAGATAAACCCCGCCTAACGAGGCTGCTAGTAAAACTGGTTGAGGGCGTTTTCCAGATGCGGTCTCCCGGCTTGGCGAATTTTCTGATGTTTAAGACGGGTTATGGTCGAAGTTACGTTTGGCGCCAGACAACGTTGGCTCGCTGACAAATGTATAAACATCACAGTAGATAGTTGGTGCAAGTTATATCAAAAGGTGCATGGCATCCAAAAACATTATTATTACTCATTGCTGTAAGGATAGACTAAAATTCTACTACCGAACCCCAAAGGGATAATTATGTCATGCGCATTGCTCACAGCCTCATAGCCGCCGCAACAATTAGTCTGCCAATAGCCGCCTCAGCGGCGATATCTGCGGCACCAATACAGTGGACAGCAGATGTCCACGCACCGATTTACAATATTCCACGCGTTGCCGATGGCACGGTCTATGTGAGTACTGCGCAAGCTAAGGGCCCCAATGTTTTTGCTGTGAAGGAGGGCAAAGTCCTCTGGCGTTTCGCCACGGAAGGGGCGATCCAAATGCCGGTATCTTTGGGCGGGGCACAGGTCTTTGTCGCCTCCGATGTTGGGGACATTCATTTCATGCGCGCCATCGATGCTAAAACCGGTGCGTTGATCTGGGACTATACCCGCCATGAACCACCGGAATGCATGTGCAGCCATGTGACGCACTATATTCAGCATCTGCTTTTTGCGGAAACGGATGGCCACAGCCTGTATGCTTTTTACCCTGTCGGAAAAATCCCGGATCATCGCCTTTGGACCTTTGTTGGTGATGGTGCCAAGCTGACCCCTCCCGTTCTGGCAGATAGTACAGTCATCTTTGGTTCTGCGGACCACAACGTCTATGGGTTGGTCGATAACACCGGGAAAATCCGCTGGCAGCAAAAAACTGGCTATGCCTTTGTTGCGCAACCTGCGGTTTGGGAACACACGGTAATCCTGGGCAACCGCGGCGGCACCGTGCATGCGTATTCGACGACGACGGGCAAGCCACTGTGGAATTTCACGACTAACGGGCCCATTGATACAGCCGCGCTCATTTGGCATGACTGGGCATTTGTTGCATCTGGGGCAGGAGGCCGCGGCGTCTATGCCCTCTCGGCCAAAACCGGAAAACAGATTTGGTACACTCAGATGACCGACTACACCGCCTATCCCCCGGTCATGGCCAGGCAAACCCTGATAGTCGCCTCACGGGATGGGCATCTGCTGGGTCTCGCGGCAAAGACGGGGAAAGTGCTCTGGCGTAGCAATTTGCATGGCGTTCCTCTGTCGCAGCCAGTGCTTTGGCAAGGTGTCGCCGTACTCAAGGTGAATGACCACCAGGTCATGGCCTTCAACGCGCAGAGCGGTCGTCCCGTATGGACCTATCACAGCAAGGACGTGGTCACCTCCCCGGTACCTGAAGGCGACCGTGTCTATGTAGGCACGAGCGGCGGAGCGGTAGTAGCCATTGGCCACTGATGGAGGGTGAGCACATGCACACTCAGCATAAACTGCGTCGTACGCGTCGTCCTATCTGGCTGGCTTGTCTGGGGATGCTCGTTTCAACCGGTCTGATGGCACCCACAGCGGATGCCACTAGTTTC
This sequence comes from Pseudomonadota bacterium, assembly GCA_021818125.1. Lineage (GTDB taxonomy): Bacteria > Pseudomonadota > Gammaproteobacteria > Acidithiobacillales > Acidithiobacillaceae > Acidithiobacillus. The sequence goes on from JAKAFG010000001.1 coordinate 41,718, forward strand.
AGTAACGCACTTTCCTGGAATCTGCATCTGAGTCTGGAGGGTATTGATAACTTTTCCGGGGGAATCGCGCCCGGCGCGGTGGGCAACGCTACCGGTAAAGCGGGCTTTGCTTTCGACACCCGTCGCGCCGGATGGTGGTCTGGCGGACGCTTCGTCACAGAGTTTTTGGCGATCCAGAATGGTAACCCGGAGAATTACGTTGGGGATACCCAATGCGTTAACGCCTTTACCGGCCTTAACCGGGGTGCGCTCTATAAGCTGTATTATCGGCAAAATATGGGCAATGCTACGCTGCGGGCGGGACTCATCAGTGCCAATGATTATTTCGACTCTACCGGCGTGGCCAGTAATTTCCTGAATGTTTCTTATGGGTTTGGGGCGGCGATGGGCATCAATGTGCCGGGAGCTTCTTCTTACCCATTTTCCAGTCTGGGGGTAATGGGGAGCTATAGCACTGACGGTTGGACAGGTATGGCAGGTGTCTTCGAGGGGGATGCCATTCACCCCTTCGAGGGTCCCGCGCATCGGGGAAATATGGTCTGGCTGGAGGCCGACCGGGGCGGCTCTCTGGGCGGCGGGAAATATATCGTGAAAGTAGGCGGGTGGCGCAACAGTCAGTTACCGCAGTACCAGGCCACACTGGGTAACGACACCAGCGGCCTCTACACGACGGGGGAATACCGCTGGAAGCAGGATGGCATGGATTGGGGAAGTTTTTTGGAGTTTGAGGTGGCACCCAATCCGGTGAATATCCTGCCCTGGTATACGGGCGCCGGATTACGTTTACGGCATTTCTGGGTGGCGCGATCAGGCGATAGTGTGGGTATCGGTATGGCCCGGGCCTGGCTGCGGGACGCGCCTTATCATGCCGAAACAGATTTTGAGGGTTACTATTCGGCGCGGATTATCCCTCGTTTATATCTGCAAAGTGACCTTCAGTATGTGGTTCATCCCAGTGCAACCTACCCGAATGCCCTGGTCGGCATCCTTCGTCTTCACATGCGGTTCTCGTAGGGGCTAAGCGGCAGCCCTTGCACTTTCCAGTCTGCGATTCTACGCTGAGACTCTTTTTTCTTCGTCGGAGCCTGCTGGTCTATGGCATTACGCCCGAGTTCCATTTCAAAGCTGGCCGTCATTGGTTTTGGTCTGGCCATTGTGCCGCTGGTGCTGGTCATTGTCAGCGTGACCATTTCTATCGCCCACTTTGCCGAGCAGGGGCAGGTGAGCATTTTGCGCGCGGTGGCTATGAGTGATGCCGCCAACCGGATGAATAACGCGGTGCGATCCATGGAGCGCTACGGACTGCAGTATACGGTGTTACAGGATCAGGCTTTGCTGGTGCTCTATGATCAGAGTTTTACGGAGTACAAAAAATCCAGCACCCAGTTTGCTGCTGCCGGCCCCTCCCCCGTCGATAGACAACGCCTGGAACGGCTCGCCACCCATCTGAGCCGCGCCCGTCGGTTATTGCCGCTGGTGTCGCTGGAGGGAAATCGCAGTGCGCTGGAGAGTGACTTCAGCCGTACCAGCGCTGAGGCGCAACACCTGCAAAGTGATGTCAATGAAGGCATCAGCACCGAGGTGGCCAAGCTGGGTACACGGGCGCTGGCGATCAAGCGTCTGACCGTTGTGGAGGTGCTGCTGGTGTTGCCGCTCTCCATTGCCTTCGCGATCCTATTTATTGTGTTGATCACTCGTCCCATCCGGCGTCTTGACCAGGCGGTTTCCGGTCTGGGTGATGGTGATCTGGAAACGCCCATCGCCGTGCAGGGGCCGCGGGATATTGCCAGTCTGGGCGATCGTCTGGAGTGGTTGCGTAACCGGCTCAATGCGTTGGAGGCAGCCAAACTGCATTTCCTGCGGCAACTTTCCCATGAGTTGAAGACGCCGCTGACGGCCATTCGTGAAGGCGCAGAGTTGCTCCAGGAGGACCTGGGCCACGAGTTGGGCGTCGACGAGCAGCAGGAGATCGTGCATATCGTTCGCGACAACAGCCTGCGTCTGCAGCGACTGATAGAGGATCTCCTGCGTTTCAGCCTAGCCGAGGGACCAGTAGGTGCGGGTATGGTGCAGGATATCTCCCTGACGGCGGTGGTGGAGGAACTGCTGTTGAGCTATAAGCCTAGCCTGCGCAGCAAATCCCTGCACCTGGTCACGGATTTGGCCGATGTGCATGTGCGTGGTCATGAAGACCGTCTGCGGACTATTTGCGATAATTTATTGTCAAATGCCGTGAAATTCTCGCCGCAAAACGCTACTATACGGATATATTTGCAGGTACAGGACGAACAAGCGGTCCTCGATGTTCAGGATGAGGGGCCAGGTGTGGCGACCGAAGAGCGTGGAAAAATTTTCGATATTCTCTACCGGGGCGAGGCCTCGGATGCGGGGAAGATCGAGGGCAGCGGGTTGGGACTGGCTATCGCCAGAGAGTATGTATTGAGTTATGGGGGAAGTCTTGAATTGTTGGATAAAGAAACGCCAGGGGCCTGCTTCCAGTTGCGCCTGCCGATCACAAATCATACTGCTGCCCACGCTCGCCATGTTGAGATCGGA
>JAKAFG010000066.1 GCA_021818125.1 Pseudomonadota bacterium
ATGCGGTCCAGGGCCATCTCCAGATTCTTATCGCTGGTCGCGAAGGACAGGCGGATGTGGCCAGGCGTGCCGAAGGCTGAGCCCGGTACTACTGCCACTCCGGCCTCCAGCAAGGCTTCAGCCAGGGCAAGATCGTCACGCAGACCTTTCGCCGCCATGACTTCGCGGAATCCCGGAAAGCTGTAAAAGGTACCGTCGGAGGGCATGGCGGCGACGCCGGGCAGCGCTTTCAGGCGGTCGTAGACGTATTGGTGGCGCCGCTTGAAGGCATGCACCATTTCGTGGATGGCGCTGTCGCCACCTTCCAGCGCTGCCTGGGCGGCCACCTGGGCGATGGAGGTGGGATTGGAGGTGCTCTGGGACTGTACCGTATTCATTGCGGTGATCAGCACTTTGGGGCCGGCGCAGTAGCCGATGCGCCACCCGGTCATGGCATAGGCCTTGGACACGCCATTCATGACGATGCAGCGCGGGGTCAGATCCGGGCAGGCGTTGGCGATATTGACGAACTCTTCATCGTAGAAACGGATTTTCTCATACATGTCATCGCTGGCGATGAGGATATGCGGATGACAGCGAAGTACCTCACCCAGGGCTTCCAATTCCGGGCGACTGTAGGCCACGCCGGAGGGGTTGGAGGGGCTGTTGATGACCAGCAGGCGGGTGTTGGGGGTAATCGCCTCATCCAGTTGCTCCGGGCTGATCTTGAAACGCTGGCTGGCGTCGGTGTCGATGATGACAGGCCGTGCTTCCGCCAGCAGCACGATGTCCGGGTAAGACACCCAGTAGGGCGCGGGAATGATGACTTCATCGCCCGCATCCAGAAGGGCCTGACAAAGATTGAAGAAGCTTTGCTTGCCGCCGACGGAAACGAGAATTTCATCGGGGCGGTATGATAGATGGTTGTCGTGCGCGAATTTGCCGATGATGGCGGCTTTCAGCTCGGGCGTGCCGCCGACGGCGGTGTATTTGGTGAAGCCTTGCCGGATGGCGGCGATGGCCGCTTCCTTGATGTACTCCGGGGTGTCGAAGTCCGGTTCCCCAGCGCCCAGGCTGACAATGTCCTTCCCTTCGCGGCGCAGTTGCTGGGCACGGGCAGTGACCGCAAGGGTGGGGGAGGGGCGCACCGCATTCACGCGGCGGGAAAGGCGGATATCCACGATCATCAACTCCAGGAGCAATTTCATCGGGCGCGGAAAATGCGCGCAAGAGCGCAAATGATAAGCATCCTTCGACTAAAATCAACTATATTTGCGCGAGGCAGGTATTTGACGGGATGTGGGATGTGAAGGATTGACATTACAATCGACTAAAAGAGTACGATTTTTACCATGTATCCAGTCAACACCGCTTGAGTGGCCGGAAGGCAGGGGATGTGATTGTGGCGAACGTAGAGATTGGAATAGAGGGCATGACCTGCGCCTCTTGCAGCAGTCGGGTGGAGCGTACCCTGAACCGCTTGCCGGGGGTGCAGGCTGCGGTGGTGAATCTGAGTACGGAACAGGCCGCAGTGCAGTACGATCCGACGCAGATCACCCCTGACGCACTGACTGCGGCCATCACAGAAAGCGGCTACACGCCCGTGATCACGGAGACGGAACTGGTTATCGAAGGGATGACCTGCGCGTCCTGCGTGGGGCGGGTGGAGCGCAGTCTGCGCCGCCTGCCCGGCGTGCTGGAGGCGACGGTCAATCTCGCCACAGAACGGGCGGCACTGCGCTATCTGCCGGATACTCTGGACCAAAACACCTTGATCGCCGCAGTGACCGCGGCCGGATATGGGGCGCGCCCGGTACGGGAGGATGTGGCCGTCGCTGACCGCAAGGCGCAGGTCATCCGCGCCATGCGCCGGGATGTCGTCATCGCGGTGGTGCTGGCTCTCCCCATTCTGCTGCTCTCCATGGGCATGGCGCTGGTTCCGGCACTGGATCGCCTGCTGGGCCGCCTGGAGCTTTTTCCGCAGTTTTGGGCCTGGGTGCAGGCGGGATTGGCGACGATCGTGCTGGCGGGTCCTGGTCGGCGATTTTTCCGGCCGGGTTTTCTCGCCTATCGCCATCTGTCGCCGGATATGAATTCCCTGGTGGCCACGGGGACCGGAGCGGCCTGGCTGTACAGCATGCTGGTCCTCGTGGCGCCGGACTGGTTCCCTGCCAGTGCCCGGCATGTCTATTTTGACTCCGCAGCAGTGGTGATTGCGGCGGTTCTCTTCGGCAAATATCTGGAAGAGCTGGCGAAGGGAAGGACTTCCGCAGCGATCAAGCAGTTGTTGGGTCTGCAGGCGAAGGAGGCCCATGTGCTGCGCGACGGCGAGGAGTTGCAGGTGGCGATCGGCGCCGTTGTTCCGGGCGATCAGGTGGTAGTCAGACCGGGGGAGCGTTTGCCCGTGGATGGCGTGGTCGTGGATGGCGACTCCCACTTGGACACGGCCATGCTCACCGGCGAGCCGCTGCCGGAGCATAAAAAGCAGGGTGATCCAGTGGTGGGCGGCACGGTGAACCGCGAGGGGCGTCTGCTGATCAGGGCGACCTCGGTGGGCCGGGATACGGTGCTGGCGCAGATCATCCGGCTGGTGGAGCAGGCGCAAACGGGCAAGTTACCGATTCAAGGCCTGGCGGATCGGGTGGTACGGATTTTTACACCGCTGGTGATCCTTATCGCCCTATTGAGCTTTATCTTCTGGTTGCTGTTCGGGCCGCCACCCGCGATTACGCTCGCCATGCTCTCGGCGGTGGCGGTACTGGTGGTGGCCTGCCCCTGTGCGATGGGGTTGGCGACCCCGGCGGCGGTGATGGTCGGTACCGGACGCGCCGCAGAACTGGGGGTGCTTTTTCGCAAGGGGGAGGCACTGGAGTCTCTGGCAGAGGTGGATACGGTTTGTCTGGATAAGACCGGGACCCTGACCTATGGGCGTCCGGCGGTGACGCAGATTGAGGCGACGGATCCCGGGTATTTATTGCAGATGGCTGCTGCCGTGGAGAGTGCTTCCGAGCACCCCCTGGCACACGCGGTGCTGGTGGCTGCGGGCGAGCGTCATCTGGATCTCCCGGCAGTGCGTGATTTTATGGCATCCCCGGGGAAGGGGGTGCAGGGCAGGGTGGATGGGGAGATCGTGCTTGCCGGTACGTTAGCCTGGATGCGTGAACACGGGATCATTATGCCGGAGTCCTCTGCGGGCGATTTGCAGCAGACCGGCAGGACCATCGTCTATGTAGCCAGGGATGGCCGCCTGCTAGGACTACTGGGGATCAGCGATGTGGTCCGGCCGGAATCTGCCCAGGTGGTCCGGGCGCTCAGGGCACTGGGCTTAAGGGTGGCGATGGTGACGGGCGATGCGGAGACCGCAGCCTGGGTGATTGGCGGCCAGTTGGGGATTGACGAGATCTATGCGCAGGTATTGCCGCAGGATAAGGCGGAGATCGTGCGTCAACTGCAGGGAAAGGGCCGCAAAGTGGTTTTTGTCGGGGAGGGCATCAACGATTCGCCGGCGCTGGCGCAGGCGGATGTGGGCATGGCCCTCGCCTCAGGTACGGATATCGCGATGGAAGCGGCGGATATCACGCTTACCCATGGAGATCTGGGGGGGGTCATTACCGCGATTCAGGCGGCACGCCAAAGCATGCGGACCATTCGCGGGAATCTATTCTGGGCTTTTTTTTACAACATTCTGCTGATACCCGTTGCTGCTGGTGTGGCTATTCCCCTCGGAATTCAGCTCAACCCGATGCTTGCGGGCGTGGCCATGGGACTGTCTTCGGTTTTTGTCCTCAGCAACAGTCTGCGGTTGAAGCGTTTACAGCCCTGGGCGGCAGCGCCCTGAGCGTCAGGTGGATGAATTTCGCGCATGACCGGAAATAGCGAACTATAGTTGGCATGCGGGGTCTTAAAACGGGTGGTGAGGGTTTTTCGGAAGCCATATAGTGGCCCTGCAGGTCCGGTATATTTGCTGCAATTGAGGGTGGGAGGCCCTGTATGAGCACGGATTTTGATCAAAATACCGCCTGGATCAGGCGGGCACAAACAGACATGAGGGCTTTTGTGGAAGGGCTGGCGGCGCGTCTCGAAGGCGATATGCCGGGGTTTGTAGAAGTAGAGCGCAAGAAGGATGGATTCTTTGCGAAAACCAGCCACATTGAGTCAATTATTATCCACACCAATAATAACGACTATATCCTCAAAAAAGAGGGCGCCCATGTCAGCACCGTGCGCGCGAAAACCGTGCGCGGCGTAGTGCTCAAACACGAAGATTTATCGTTATCCATCTGGCTGGAAAGCTTAGTCGCGGATCTGGCTGATCTCTCCGGCGAAATGCGGGGCGCCAGCAATACCTTGCACGACTTTCTTATGGGGTAATCTGAAGGAGGGTTTATGTCCATTTGGGACAAGATCAAACACGGCATCGAGGAAGTCGCACATGATGCCCAGCGTGCCGCAGAAAATATCGGTCAGAGTGCCAGCAAAGGCATCCGCTCACAAACCCCCGAAGAAATGCAGCGTTACTCCGAATGGGAGCTGGCGCTGCGCCAACACCGCCTCCCTTCTTTCGTTCAAAGCCGCATGTTTCAGACCAGCCAGGGGCGACTGCCCTGGATCAGTACGGCGAAGGCGTCCGAGTTGCTGCTGCAGCGCAGCCACGGTGTGCAGCCCATTGGTATGGTGACCGGCAATTGCTGGTACCATTTTGGTTATTCCTGGACGCAAGGGCACTATGACGGTTGGCATACGGCAGTAGAGCGCATGCGCCTGGAGGCACTGGCCCTGGGTGCGAATGCCATTGTCGATGTGCGGATGAAGGTGCATCATGGTGAGCACGAAGATATGGATTATGGTGTTACCGGCACGGCCATCCGCATTCGCGGCCTGCCGCCGTCTGCGGAACCGGTCGTAGCTACTGTCTCGGCAGTGGAGTTTGTACGGCTGCTGGAGGATGGGGTGGTGCCTGTGGGTATTGCCATAGGAGCCAATTTTGACTGGTACAGCCCGTGGATGGGTACCATGGCTGAACAGGCCGCTCAGTCCTCCCCCTTTGCGGCACGCTACTGGAATATGGAAATCACCGACCTGTCTGCGTTCCAGGAAAATGTCCGCCGTCGTGCCCTCTACGATTTACGTGAAGATGGACGGCGTATGGCGGCTGCGGTACTAGCCCATACCAGCACCACCCAGATGTTCCATGTCGCCGGAGATCAGGACAACAGGGAACGCTTTCTGTGCCGTCACATCAGTATTGGCACGGCCATCAGTTATTTGCCGCAAAATGTCCCCCAGCACGAGTTGATTCCGATGATTTCACTCCTTGACCATCCATTGAAAAGTGCCGCCACGACACGAAAGGATATTATATGAGCGATACCGCTAAACAACTGGCTCCTCATGCCATCGAACGTCTGAAAGGCTTGCGTTCGCAGGGCAGTCACGAAGGCATATTTACCTCCGATCTTTCCGTCAATGAATTCGTTATGGTCCGTAAGGCCAACTTTGAGCCTTTAGGGCTGGTGGTAGGATCCTGCATTTACCACATGGGTATTCAGTATGGTAACTGGAATCAGAACATGGAGATGGATGTGCTGTCCCAGGCCATGTACCAGGCTCGCGAACTGGCTATGAGTCGCATGGAACAGGAGGCTATCCTGCTACAGGCGGACGGTATTGTCGGTGTGCGCCTGGAAGTCAAACGCATGGAATGGGATCAGGAGATTCTCGAATTCATGGCGATTGGTACGGCTATCGCGCACCGTAGCGGCGCCTCCGGATTTAAGGGGGTAGGGGGTAAACCTTTTACCAGCGATCTCAGCGGGCAGGATTTTTGGATGTTGCTGCAGGCGGGTTACCGGCCGATGGAAATGGTGATGGGCTCCTGTGTGTATCATGTCGCCCATCAGAGCCTTTTGAAATCCCTGGGCAATGTGGGGCGCAATACAGAAATGGAGCAATTTACGCAGGCCATGTATGACGCGCGTGAGCTGGCCATGGAGCGTATGCAGCATGAAGCCCAGGAGGCCCAGGCGGATGGCATTACCGGCGTGCAACTGCATGAAGGTAGTCACAACTGGAAGCCGCATATCATTGAGTTTTTTGCGGTGGGCACGGCAGTGAAGGCCATGGAAAATGCGGATGCACTGGTCGATGGTCTGAGTCCGCAACTGGTGATCCCGGTGAATGATTGATGCAGTGAACAGCACGATGCTGTCCTAAGGAGTGATCTGATGTCGATATTTAAACGTGCCGCAGAAATACTGGAAGGCAAGGTGAATCATTTTCTCGACAATGCGGAGGACCCTGCAGAGGCCCTGGATCTGTCCTACGAGAAGATGGTTGCGAATTTGCAGGATACCAAAAGACATCTTGCCGATGTGGTGACCGAACGGGTCTCTCTGGAAAACCAGATAGCGCAGGCGCAGAAAGCGTCCGATAAAGCCGACGCCGATGCCCGTATGGCGCTGGGCGCCAACCGGGAAGACCTGGCGCGCGCTGAACTGGCCCAGAAGCAGTCCGAATTGCAGAAGATCGCTTCCCTCAAGGAAGCGCATGATACCGTCGCGGCTCAGGCGCAGAAGCTGACCGATTACGAGAATAAGCTGCAGGACCATATCGAGCAGTTCCGGACGCAGAAGGAAGTGACCAAGAGTGAGATGACCGCGGCGCAGGCGGAAGTCAAAGTCAGCGAGTCGCTCACCGGTATTGGCAAAGGCATGGATGAGGCCGGTGATGCCATGCGCCGCGCTCAGGATCGTACTCAGCACATGGAGGCCAAGGCAGCGGCCATGGATGGGCTGATGGAATCTGGTGCGCTGAATGATCCTCTGGATAGCCGTAGGCAGATCGAGAAAGAGCTGGATAAGGTGCGCGCTACGAGTGGTGTGGATGATGATCTCGCCAAGCTCAAGGCGGAAATGGCGAAGGATAAAGGTACATCGGGGAGTAGCGCCAGCAGTAGTTGAGAGTAGTTGAGAAGAGTAGTTGAGAGGATTGACCGAGCCCCCGTCTGTGGGTATATTACGCCCTCCAAGCGCTCGTAGCTCAGCTGGATAGAGCAACTGGCTACGAACCAGTAGGTCGGCGGTTCGACTCCGTCCGAGCGCACCATGTAAGACAAGGGCATTGAGGTATTTCCTCTCTGCCCTTTTATTTTTGGGGTTGGTTATCGCGTCGGTTACTTCCTGCTTTGATCACGGTCTGTGAAGGAGACCTCTGTTGCGCATTGGTAGAACGGTTCAGCATGCGCCCACTGTGGATACTACCCGGATCACAGGCTTGTTCTCGCCCTGCAGGGCTTGGCGATACCGGCTTACCCTCCCGTTTTCCGGCCGCACGGGGGACATGATTTCCGTTTTTCTGAAAAATCCTTCCAGCGCGAACGAAATGGCCGCCGACAAGACCGTACACACGGCCTCAGAGTATGTCTGGCGCAAATTTCCGCAAGCGGGTGGGCTACACATTCTGAATCTTTATGCCTTGCGCGGCACTGATAGCAAGGAAGTAGGCGGCGCGCTGAGACAACAGGGGGAGTCTTACGTCATTGGTCCGGAAAATGACGCAATCATTCGCGAAACGCTTAGCGCAAGCCCTACCGTCATTATTGCCTGGGGTGGCCATGCGGGTATTCCGCCTGTCTCTTACAGCAGGCGAGTAGCGCAGTGCCTCGATATTTTAGGCGAGCGTAAGCCGACTATCTGGAGAAATGAGAGAAAGGGATCAGAAAAATATCCATTTCATGCGTGCTACTGGGCTTATGACGACTGTCTGACGCCTGTACGGATGCTTTATTAGCGACGCCTGCATCAGGGCGACACATGGATGATCATGGCAGCCAGTACGATGGTGATGCTCAGCAGAATGACACCATAGAGACCGTAGAGGAATTTGTGGACATGATAACAACCCTCGTCCACTTTTTTGACCGTGCGAATGAAGTTGATACCACCGATCACCAGATTGGTGATACCGAGGAGAATAAAGATGATGCCCATCCCGGAGAAACCTTCCCCCATGGCTAGTTTAGTGTGCAGCATGATAGAGAGCTGCTCCAGAAAGAAGTCGAACTTCTCAATGACAAAACCAAAGGCAATCAGTCCGATACCAGTTCGCACCCAAGCCAGAAAGGTGCGCTCGGCGGCCATGTAAATGCGTGGATCAACGATTTCTTTTGCAGCCACGGGAGTTCCTTTTTCGATGTATTCCAAGTCTGACATAAAACGAAATCCTACCACAAAAATCAGGGCGATGGCGGGCCAGGTCAGCCAGTTGAAAAGTTCGGTAAAGAAATGTGCCAATGTAGCGTAATGCAGAGCCTTAAACAGCACAGCCAGACGCGCGGAAACCAACCCTGTGCCGATAGCAACGAAAAGGAGCTTGAAATAGCCCAGATAGGTGCGCTCCAAGGCCATGTAAAGCCGGGGTTCTTGAACCGTCGGCAGGTGTCTCAGGAACATCATGAATAGGGTGACCGTCGTTGATAGGGCATCTGAGGCATAGTGTGGGGTGACAACGGCTGGCAGTTTAACGTGAAAAAACGGGTGTGAGAAGGTCGAAAAGTGGTTGTGTCGAAAAGTGGTTGACCCTGATGCCTTTGATTGGTATTTTGTGCCCTCTCCAGATGAGGGGCACTCATTCTGGGCGGTTAGCTCAGTGGTAGAGCACTGCCTTCACACGGCAGGGGTCGCAGGTTCAAACCCTGCACCGCCCACCAAATAAAACAGGCGCTTAGAGTAGAAGCTAGGTGCCTTCTTTTTGCCCGGTGTAATATCGGGTGTCAATGTGCCAAAAGCCCGCTCCGTCGCCTCTTTTTGCGCACCTATTGGGCTGGCGCGAAACATCACCACCCGCCGGGCAGTGATCTCGAACGGCTCCCCGTTCTTCGGGCTTCGCCCCGACCGTGCCCGCTTCTCGCGCAGGGTGAAGTTCCCGAAGCCGGACAGTTTCACGTCTTCCCCGGTGGCCAGCGTTGAACGGATCGTATCAAAGAATGTATCGACCAGCGCCGCGCATTCTTTGACGGTCAGGCCCACGGTGTCCGATAGATGAAGGGTTAAATCCTGCTTCGTGATGGTCATGCGTTACTCATTCAGTCATCCATGCCCATGCTGGTGATTGTGTCCCTTCTGTTCCCGCTTGAGATACCAAATCAGCCCGCTGTTACGTCTTTCGTTATTTGAGTAGGAGGACGGCGTTTTATCCCACGGTCATTCGGAGGGATTTGGAGAACGTCTTCTTGTAGAGGGTGGGACGCAGAGGATGTAGAAAGATCG
>JAKAFG010000067.1 GCA_021818125.1 Pseudomonadota bacterium
GCTGGTTCGCGGCCGCGCGGCTGGGGCAGACCCGGCTCATCGACAATGTTATAGTTCCCTGATGAACACTCGCCTGCGCGAAATTCCTTACAATTACACCTCGTTTTCAGACGCCGAGATCGTGTGCCGCCTGATCGGGATGAATGCCTGGCGGATACTGGAGGACCTGCGCGAACAGCGGGTCACTGGACGCTCGGCACGGATGCTCTTTGAAGTGCTGGGCGATCTCTGGGTGGTGCAGCGCAATCCTTACATTCAGGATGATTTGGCGCAGGATCGGCATCGCCGCCAGGCCCTCTGGGACGCTCTGGCACATCGTTTGAACGATATTACTGAGCGCGCTGAGGGCAATCCGCTGGTGATCCGTCTGCTGGAGAGTGCGCGCGTCGCGGTGAGCAGCTTTACGCAGCAATTTGATGAGGATCTGGCCCTGCGCAAGAAAGCGGAGCGTCGCCTGCTCAAAATCACCGCAAGAGATAATGTCGACTTCAGCGCCTATGCCCGCGTCGCTCATGTCACCGACGCCTCCGACTGGCGGGTGGAATTACCCTTTGTCGTCCTTTATCCCGCCGACGAGCCCGAAGTGCAGCGCATGGTCGCCGCCTGCCGCGAAATTGGGTTATCCATCATCCCGCGCGGTGGTGGCACCGGCTATACCGGCGGTGCCATTCCGCTGCGCCGCCACTGCGCTGTCATCAATACCGAAAAGCTGGAACAAATGTCGGTGATCGAAATGGTCACGCCGCAGGGCCTGAGCACCAGTGTCCCCAGCATCTTTGCGGGTGCAGGTGTGGTCACCAAGGTCGTGGCCGATGCGGCCGATGCGGCAGGCCTCGTCTTTGCCGTCGATCCCACATCCATGGACGCCTCCACCATCGGCGGGAATATCGCCATGAATGCGGGGGGCAAGAAGGCTGTGCTCTGGGGTACGGCCCTCGACAACCTGCTCTCCTGGCGCATGGTGACCCCCGATGGGAATTGGCTGGAAGTGGAACGCCTGGACCATAATCTCGGCAAGATTCACGATCAGCCGGTGGTCCGTTTTCGCCTGAATCGCTTTGCCGCCGACGGACACACGGCGCTCGGGGAGCCGGAAGTGCTCACCCTGCCCGGTGCCAGCTTCCGCAAGGCCGGGCTGGGCAAGGATGTCACCGACAAGTTTCTCGGCGGTCTGCCAGGCATCCAGAAAGAAGGCTGCGACGGCATTATCACTTCCGGACGCTTCCTGCTCCATCAGATGCCAGCCCATGTGCGCACGGTCTGCCTGGAGTTTTATGGCGCCGATCTGGATGCCGCGGTACCAGCCATCATCGAAGTGAAATCCTACGTGGAGGGGTTAGGGCATGTCCTGCTCACCGGTCTGGAGCACCTGGACGAGCGCTATCTCAAAGCCATCAAGTACAGCAACAAGGCCCCCCGCCACGAACGCCCGAAGATGCTGCTGCTCGCGGATATCGCCAGCGATGACCCCGATGCAGCGGGTGCGGCGGCAGCGGCGGTAGTACGTATTGCCAACGCCCGAGGCGGTGAGGGCTTTGTCGCCACTACGCCCGAGTCAAGACGCCGATTCTGGGCCGACCGCAGCCGCACCGCCGCCATTTCCGCCCATACCAATGCTTTCAAAATCAATGAAGATGTGGTCATTCCTCTGGAGAGGCTGGCGGAGTATAGCCGCGCGGTCGAGCGTATCAATATCGAGCAGTCCATCAGCAGTAAGCTGGCCAGTCTCAGCGCACTGGAGGAATATGTCTCCGGTGATCTCGCAGAAATCCGCAAAGCTAAGGATTATGAAGAAAGCAGTGAAGATCAGGCCATCGTCGACGCCAAAAAGTCCGCTGCCAAGGCGCTGATTGGCGATACGCGTCAGCGCTGGCAATCTCTGCTGGAGAAGCTGGATACGCTGGCCATGGAGCATCCGGAACTGCTGGATGCGCACATGCTGTCCGCCGTGCATCCCGATGATACCCTGGCCGATCTCCTGCTGCGCGGTGCCCTGCGCGTCAGTTACCGGGAGCACGTCGGCAAGCCGCTGGAGGCGCTGTTTGCTGGCGATGCATTTGCTGCCGTGCGGTCGCGTATCCGCGAGATCCATGCAGAAGTACGCCGTGCCCGTCTTTTTGTCGCCCTGCACATGCACGCCGGCGATGGCAATATCCACACCAACATCCCGGTGCTCTCCAGCGACTACACCATGCTCCATGAGGCCGACCGGGTGGTGGACCGGATTATGGCCACCGCCCAGAAACTGGGCGGTGTCATCTCAGGCGAGCACGGCATCGGCATCACCAAGATGCGCTGGATGGAACCGGAAAAGATTGCTGCTTTCGCGGCTTATAAGGCCAAAGTGGACCCGGACAGCCTCTTCAATCCGGGCAAGCTGCTGGCGGGCTCCGGGCTGGAAACTGCCTATACGCCCTCTTTACAACTGGTGGAACAGGAAGCGCTGTTGCTGGAAGCCAGCGAGCTGGGCGCCCTCAATCGTGAGATCAAGGACTGTCTGCGCTGCGGCAAATGCAAGCCGGTCTGCATGACCCATATCCCCCGCGCCAATCTGCTCTACTCACCGCGCGACAAGATCCTTGCCACCGGCCTGCTCATCGAGGCCTTTCTCTATGAGGAGCAGACGCGGCGCGGCGTCTCTCAGCAACATTTTGCCGCCCTCAACGATGTGGCCGACCATTGCACCACCTGCCACAAGTGCGAGACGCCCTGCCCGGTGGATATCGACTTCGGCAAGGTCTCCATTCACATGCGTAACATACTCCGGGCGCGGGGTGAGAAATCCTTTAATCTCGGCACGCGCTTAGCCATGAGCTATCTCAATGCCACAGAGCCCGGCAAAGTCCACCTTTTACGGCGGGGCGTGCTGCAAACCGCCTACAATGCGCAGGCCCTCGCCCATAAAATCGCCAAACCACTGCTGCCCAAGGGGCCACCACCGGCCACCACCGGCAAGGTCCCGCTACGCGCCGAGGTCATCCACTTCCTGCGCAAACCGCTGCCTACGGACATGGGCGTGCAGACCATGCGCCAGCTTCTCGCCATTGTCGATGACAAGACCGTCCCCATCATCCGCGACAGCGCCAAAGTCACTGACGAGAGTGATGCGGTGTTCTATTTCCCCGGTTGCGGCAGTGAGCGGCTCTTCAGCCAGATTGGTCTGGCGACACTGGCCATGTTGCATCATGTCGGCGCGCAAACCGTGTTGCCACCGGGCTACCTCTGCTGCGGCTATCCACAAACGGCGGGCGGTCAGGAAGACAAGGGGCAGGAAATCTCCGTGCGCAATCAGGTGCTCTTTCATCGCGTGGCGAACACGCTGAACTACCTGGATATCAAGACCGTGATCCTGTCCTGCGGCACCTGCATGGATCAATTGCTGCAATATCAGTTCCAGCAGATCTTTCCCGGCTGCCGCCTGCTGGATATCCATGAGTACCTGATGGAAAAGGGCGTCGCTCTGGAAGGCGTAGAGGGCGTGCAGTATCTCTACCACGACCCCTGCCACAGCCCCATGAAAACCCACAAGCCCCAGAGCGTGGCGTCACAACTGCTCGGGCAACAGGTACTGGACTCTGCCCGCTGCTGTGGAGAGGCGGGTACTCTAGCCAGCAGCCGCCCGGATATTGCCACCCAGCTCCGTTTCCGTAAGGAAGAGATACTTAAGGAAGGCATCCTGCAGCTCACCGGCAGCGTGCGTGCGGAGAATGGCAACGTCAAGCTGCTCACCAGTTGCCCCGCCTGCCAACAGGGCCTGGAACGCTACCGGGAGGATACCGGTCTCGACACCGATTACATCGTCGTCGAACTGGCACGTAAAATCCTCGGCGCACAGTGGCAGCAGGGTTTTATCGACGCCGCTCGCCAGGGAGGTATTGAGCGAGTCTTGCTCTGATGGCTGCCAATCCACCACCCCAGCGACTGGGTAAACCGGACCGTTCCATGCACCTGCTCTCGGCCACTTCTGGCGCGGCAGACATCGTCGCGTTCCTCAAGCTGAATATGGTGTTTACCTCGGCGATGACCGGCAACCTCGCGCTCTTTGGCATCGCCGTCGGCCAAGGCCGCCTGCTCTCGGCCACCCATTCCCTCACCGCTCTTCTGGGATTCATCAGCGGCGTGGCCATCGCCGCGCCCTGGAAAGAACGCCGCTTTGGACTGCGCCGGATACTAGGTCTGGAAGTCGTATTCCTCGCGCTTTATGCACTCTGCTGGTTGCGGTGGGGCTTTCCGCCGGGGGGTATCCCGCTCTATGCATTGATCCTTTTCTCCGCCATGAGCATGGGGATGCAGAGCGTGGCGGCACGACTGATCGATGTCGCCGGGGTCCCGTCCGTGGTTTTCACCAACACCCTGACCAGTATCGTGCTGGTCTTCATTCAAAGTATCCACAAACACCGGCCCCTGCCCTTTGCCCTGCGCCAACAGATGGCCGCCCTGCTCGCTTATCTCGGGGGTGCCGTGGTCTTCGCATTCCTGCTGATGATTATGCCGGTGCTGGCTATGACCCTGCCGGCCATTTTGGTGGCTCTGGCCCTCTGGATGCACTGGCGCCCCACAGCAGATGCGGCGAGCTGAGGGCAAGCGCAGCCCTATGGAAAGTTCTGACACCGAGACACATCCCCCCGCACAAACACCCCTCGACGGCGTGCTCGACCTGCACGCCTTCCGCCCGCAGGAGGTACCCGACCTGCTGCGCGAATATCTCCGGGCCTGCCGCGCCGCCCAACTCACGGAAATTCGTATCATCCATGGCAAAGGCAAAGGCGTGCTGCGCGAGACCGTTCACGCGCTACTCCGCCGCGAGCCCATGGTCCGGAATTTCCGTCTGGCCAATGACCGCAGCAGTTGGGGCGCGACCCTGGTCGATATTTATCCGCCGGACGCACCCTTACCACCCCGCAGTTCACCGGCTTCAAAGGCGCAGGTACCGGAATCGGCACCTGGCTGGTATCGTCTGCTGCAACATATTTTCATCAAGCGCTAAGGATAAACATGGCTCAGGAAGGCGTCAGCAAATTTCACCTGGACTGGCAGGCTGGTCCCGTCATCGACTGCCCAGACCGGGGCCTGCTCGGTCATTGGCGCGACGCATTACATGTCCGCGGCCTGATCGGTGCCGATCCCGCCCGTTACGACGGCATCGGTTTTGGCAATGTGAGTTGTCGTTGTGACGGCGGTTTTCTGATCACCGCCACCCAGACCGGCCGCCTGGCCACTTTAGCACCCGATCATTTCTGTCAGGTGACCCGCTGGGATATCGTCCACAACCAGCTCTGGGCCAAAGGACCACAGCCGCCCTCCTCTGAAGCCCTCAGCCATGCGGCCTGCTATGACGCCCATCCGGAAATTCGCTGGGTCTTCCACATTCACGATCCGCTGCTCTGGCAACAGACCGCGGCCCTGGGGTTACCGGCCACTCCGCTCGATGCGGAATATGGCACCCCCGCCATGGCCCTGGCCATATTTCATCTCGCCAGACAGGGTCGGTTACCCCTGCTCATCCGGATGGCCGGTCACGAAGACGGGCTCATCGCTGCGGGCCACAGCGCCGCAGAAACCGGCGCCTTGCTATTAAACGCCGTTACCAAAGCTCAGGCCTCCAGCGCCTTGCGCAGATAGGAGTCCATATCGGTGAGGTTATTCAGGGCCCAACGTCGGTAATCATCGGGCAGATCGGCAATCTTCACACCCTTGTGCTTGCCGAAAGGCATCGTCTCGGGAATCCGTGCGCGCTCGCTGAACTCCCATAAATCTTCCCAGGAATTGGGCCGCACCGAGAGAATGACCTTGTTCAGAAGAATTCGGCAAAATTTCACGTCAGCCAGTGCCGAGTGGGCGTTTTTGAGGTTATCCCGGGTCTTGTGCTTGTTCTTGCTGAAGTGATACATCAATGCCGACTGGGAATGGCTATCCACCTCGGGCCAGAGCTTACGGGTCATGGCATAAGTACAGATGCGTTTGACATCGGGCCTGCCGATGACGCCCCAGTCATAATCTATGCTGTGACCGACGAGGTATCCTGTGTCTTCGGGTAACTGAAAGCTGCTGGCGGGCGGACTTTCCAACAGATCTTCCTCGAGAATATGGTGTACCGCCATCGCTCCCATCTCAATGGGCTTGGCCGGTCGGTAACGCTGCACGAATTGTTCCTCCACCTCCAGCGTCTTCAGATCGCTCACCGCCAGCCAGGCCGCCTCAATCAGATCAGGCTCCACACGGCCCGTCGTTTCGGTATCAAAAATCAATGCGCGCATGCAAAACCTCATCCCGGATCCGGCGAAAAGATGCAGGGTAAATGCCTGCTTCGCAATGGGCAAGCGCCCATGCCCGGTGGAACTTTACAGAAAACACAACATCTCATTGTTTGTCCGGCTACTTTATCCAGACATTGCTTTTTTCATCCGGCAACCCCATTCACAAGAGAGGAGCAAAAAAACGTAATTTACGTTATGCTATCGGCGTGTTCGTTCACAGGAGTCAAACATGAATCAGGACCAGAATCAAAACCCGTACCAGTTTCCGGACAGTATGAATCCGGCGGGAGCCAGCAGAGGCACATCTATCGGCGCACTTATGGGAAAAACCTATGCGCTGCTTGCGGCCACGCTCGTGGTGTCTGCCATTGCCTCGGTGTATGGCATGCACTCGGTATTCGCTTACCAGCATCCCTTCATCCTGATGATCGGCTCCTTCGCCCTGCTCTTTGCGGTGCAGTACACTGGCGCCCACCGCAGTCCCTTTGCGGTTCCACTGGTTTTCCTGTTCGCCGGCGGCATGGGCATGATGATGGGCCCGGCCATTGAGATGTATCTGCGGATGCCGGGTGGCGCCTCGATCATTGCCGAGGCCTTGGGTACTACCGCAGCCATGTTTGTTGGACTGTCCGCGTATGCCCTGACCACCCGACGGGATTTCAGCAACATCGGCGGCTTCCTGATCACCGGTCTGGTGCTGGCCATCGTGGTCTCTCTGCTGAACATGTTCCTGTTCCATATCCCCGCGTTGCAACTGGCCATTGCTGGCGTGCTGGTACTGGTCTTCAGCGGCCTGATCCTTTTTGACACCCAGCGTATGATTCGCGGCGGCATTCAAGAACCCGTCCTGCTTGTTGTCGGCCTCTATCTGGATATCATCAACCTCTTCATGGCATTGCTCGAAATCTTCGGGGGCAATCGCAATTAATCACCGCGTCCTTCCTGCATCGGCGGGAAGGACGATCTTTCTGAAAGCATGGCACGCAGTATTTGCCATGTCGCCACTGGGGATGTCAGACATCGCCTTTTCCCGTTTTATAAACCATGACTGATTCCACCTCTCTGCAAAACCACACCCCCATGATGCGGCAATATTTCGGGCTGAAGGAACAATGCCCGGATGCGCTGCTTTTCTATCGCATGGGGGATTTCTACGAGCTATTCTTTGACGATGCCGAAAAAGCCGCCCGCCTCCTCGGCATCACCCTCACCAGCCGCGGACAGAGCGCCGGGCAAGCCATTCCCATGGCGGGGGTACCTGTCCAAAGTGTAGACGGCTATCTCGCGAAACTGGTGCGCCTGGGCGAACGGGTGGCCATTGGCGAGCAGATTGGCGATCCGGCCACCGCCAAAGGTCCCGTGGAACGCGCCATCGTGCGGGTCATCACCCCCGGTACCATCATTGATGGTGCCTTATTGGATGCCGGGCAGGAGCCTCTGCTCCTGGCCCTCTGTCCGGACGGCCCGCGTTGTGGCTTGGCTTGGCTGGATGCCGCCGGAGGACACCTCATGGTGCGTGAGGTAGCCGACACCGCCATCGCAGATACCATAGCGCGGCGTCCCGTCGCAGAAATCATCGCCCCGGAAGATACGTCGCTTCCAGTCGGAATCGACCCGCAAAAATTGCAACTCCTGGAGAAAACCGGCTTTCAAACGCGACGCACCGAGGCGGTACTTGAACGCTATTTTGGTGAACGACTGGCGAGTTTCGGGTGCAATGACTGGCCCCTCGCCTTACGCGCCGCCGCCGCACTCCTGAATTATGCCGAGACCCAACTACGCAGCAGTCTGACCCAAGTCCAGCGAATTCATCCAGAGCGCACTGAAGAAGAGCTCTATCTGGACACGACCGCCTTGCGGGCATTGGAAGTGGTGGAAAGTCTGCAAGGAAATGGCCCCACTTTGCTCACCTTGTTGCAAAAAACCCAGACGGCTATGGGCGCCCGCTTGCTCCGTCGCTGGCTTCTACGACCACTACGCCAGGGACCCGTGCTTGCGGCCCGTCAGAAAGTCGTCGCAGCGCTCACCCAAGGCAGCGGGCCAGGCACCATTCAGAAAGCCTTGCACGGTATCGCGGACGCGGAACGCATTCTCACCCGCGTCGCCCTGAATAGTGCGAGCCCCCGCGATCTCGCCCAACTCCGCAGTACCTTGCAGGCACTACCCACGCTACGCGCCACCCTCGAAGAAACAGGGCATCCTGCACTGACTCCTTATCAGGAGCGCATAGCGCTCTTTACCGCCCTCCGCACGCTGCTGGAAGAGTCCTTAGTGGATGCCCCGCCCATGACCCAGCGGGATGGTGGCTACATTCGTGCGGGCCACGATGCCGAGTTAGATCGCCTGCAACAACTCAGCCAGAATTTGCAGGAGGTACTGCGTGATCTGGAGCAGCGGGAACGCCAGCGCACCGGCATCACCCAACTCAAAATCCAGTTCAACCGGGTGCATGGCTTTTACATAGAAATCAGCCGCAGCTACCAAGGGCCCATTCCCGACGACTATCGCCGCCGCCAGACCACCAAGAACGCGGAACGCTACATCAACGATGCCCTGAAAGTCATTGAAGATCAGGCCCTCTCTGCAGAGAGCCTGGCCCTGAGCCGGGAGCGCCTGATCTTCACGCAAGTCCTGGAAGCGGCAGCCCCCGAAGTGCCGGCCCTGCAAGACGCCATGACCGCCGTCGCCGAACTGGACGGTCTCAGCACGCTGGCCGAACGCGCCATCACCCTGCACTGGTGTGCCCCGCATTTCGTCACAGAACCGGTTTTACACATCCGCGACGGCCGCCATCCCGTCGTAGAAGCCCAGATCGGCAGTAATTTCGTGCCCAACGATCTCGATTTTGATAAAGAACAGCGGATGCTGCTTATCACCGGTCCCAATATGGGCGGCAAATCCACCTACATGCGGCAAACAGCGCTCATCGTCCTGCTCGCCCACATC
>JAKAFG010000068.1 GCA_021818125.1 Pseudomonadota bacterium
GGGTAAGGATCTGGATCGCAAGAAATTTACGGTTCTGGATGCCCTTCTGGCAACGTTGGTCGGTATCTACATACTTTTTGTGGCGCCGTCATTCTGGGATTCTTTTCAGACCTTCCTGGATTTGCTGATTATTGTCGCAGCGCCATGGACCGGTGTGATGATTACCTACGTGTTGTGGGATGTGCTCCCGGAAGCGCGCGGAGGGTTGAGCAGACTGCCACATAGGCGTGTCAATGTCTGGGTTCTCGCTATAGGGGTCGCGGTCACCGTGCTGTTCTCAAATAATCCGATTTGGGAGGGATAT
Organism: Pseudomonadota bacterium; assembly: GCA_021818125.1. Lineage (GTDB taxonomy): Bacteria > Pseudomonadota > Gammaproteobacteria > Acidithiobacillales > Acidithiobacillaceae > Acidithiobacillus. Next base: position 305 of record JAKAFG010000068.1, read on the forward strand.
GGAGCGCATCTATTGCATGGTACAGACATATCACCATTGGTGGGTGTCGCGACGACGATTGCGGCATCAATACTCTACCGGGTTTTGTTTTGTCACCATACGGCCACTGACGAGCAGGGACGGGTGAGCGCGTTATCAAAACCGGTTGTCAGTAAGACTACTGATTAAGGTGCCAACGGGTACAGATGATGGAAAAGATATTTAGGGCGCCGATACTTAACCCGATAGATGCGAATACCTGGAGATTTTACCAGGATGGTGCTTTAGGTGTCGATCAGGGCATCATTGTGCGTATGGGTGATTTTAGTACGATGCTGAATCAGGTCAACGTTGATACGGAAGTAGAGGATCTGGATGGCGTTATCGTTCCGGGCTTTGTCGATGTCCATTTGCATTGGGTGCAACATCGTGTCAGGGGACGTTTCTCTGGCGAACTCCTGACCTGGCTGCAGGAGCATATCTGGCCGGAAGAGGCGCGCTATGTGGATACCGATTTGGCCCAGGCTGCGGCGGCACAATTCTATGGCGATGTATTGCGTGCGGGGACAGTGATGGGCATGAGCTATTCCAGTCCGCATGCCGAGGCCACGCAGATTGCACTGACATCGATGCGTGGCGATTGGGTCATTGGTAATGTCCAGATGGCAATTAATGCGCCCCATACATTGACTGACTACAGCCTGCATGATCCCGACGCGTTGCGCGCATTTATGCGCCAAACGGATATCACACACTATGCACTGACACCCCGTTTTGCGCCCAATCTGACGGCGGCATCGCTGAAGGCATTGGGACAGATCGCCGCCGAGAGTCCATGTTTAATCCAGACGCATCTCGCGGAATCGGTCGCGGAGCTGCAATGGGTTAAAGAGCTGTTTCCCGACGCTGCGCACTATACTGAGGTATATGACCGCGCGGGTCTGCTGACGCCCCGGACGATATTAGGTCACTGTATTGAAATGCGTGACGAGGAATGGCGCTGCCTTCGGGAGCGCGGCTCCTGGGTGGCGCATTGCCCTACCAGTAATGAGGCGCTGGGCAACCGACGCATGCCCTTAGAGCAAGTACGTGCTTACGACATCCCCTTTGCGCTGGCGAGTGACATCGGCGGTGGCCCCAGTCATAGCATGCTGCATGTCATGCAGCGATTTCTGGGAACACATCGGGAAGCGGGCGTTTCTGTTGCGCCTCAGGAGGCCTTGTATCGTTCTACCAAGGCGGGTGCCGAATGTATGGGCAGAGGATCCGTCGGCGGTGATTTGACGGCGGGAAAACGTGCCGATTTCGTGCTATTGCCGCAGAAGCCCGCAGCGGATTCTGTAGGGGCCTGGTTTGAGGAATGCTTAAGTGGTAAGTCGGCCGATCTGGAACAGCGTCCGCTGGGAACCTGGCTCAGCGGTGAGCGGATGGCTTAAGCGGTGTACATGCATAGTCTTATAAAAACATACGGAGCAACACCTTTTATGGAAAGTACGATGAACACTAAGGGAATGCTGGCTGACTTTGTGGAGGATCTGCCCAAGGTAGAGCTGCATTTGCATATTGAGGGCACTCTGGAGCCAGAATTGCTCATCGCGCTGGCCCAGCGTAACGGCGTGGATATTCCCTATAAGACGATAGAGGCGGCACGGGCGGCATATCAATTTGAGGATCTGCAAAGTTTTCTGAATGTCTATTATCTGGGGGCGTCCGTATTGCGGGAAGAGCGAGACTTTTATGAACTGACCCTGGCCTATATGTCCCGCTGTAAAGCCCAGCAGATTCGTCATACGGAACTATTTTTTGATCCGCAGACGCATCTTGCCAATGGCGTGGCATTGGCGGCGGTGATGGGTGGCATCAACGCCGCCTTGCGAGACGCCGAGCGTGACTGGCATATATCCAGCGCGCTGATTCTTTGCTTTGAGCGGGATCGCGACCCGGAACCCTCGGTGGCGCATGCTTGTGCTTTGGGGGGCATCGCCGGCATCGGTCTCGACTCCGCTGAATTGGGCAATCCCCCAGAAAAGTTTCAGGAAGTGTTTAAGGTGGCCAAGTCCATGGGCCTGCATCGTGTTGCCCATGCCGGGGAGGAGGGACCGCCCGCCTATATCTGGCGGGCACTGGATGTGCTTGATGTCGAGCGCATAGATCATGGGGTTCGCTGTTTGGAGGACCCGGCACTGGTACGTCGTCTGGTGGATGACCGAATCGCTCTGACGGTCTGCCCATTCTCCAATGTCGCGCTCAAAGTGTTTAGCCGGTTATCTGAACATAACCTGGGTCGATTGTTGAAAGCAGGTTTGTTGGCGACGATTAATTCGGATGACCCGGCGTACTTCGGTGGATACCTGAGCGAAAACATTATCGGGACACTTTCCAGTCTGGATTTAACAGCGAAAGACGCATTACTTCTTGAGCGTAACGCCGTTGAAGCGGCTTTTTGTACGGATCAACGAAAGCAGTCCCTGCTCAGGGATCTGGATCAGTACGACGCATCACATCGGAATCTATTATGAAAAACTCACCAGGGAGAATGTTCGTGAAGAAAAACACGGTTTGGAAGCATATGATGCTATGTGGTGCAGTCGGCTTCTCATGGATGGCGCCACTGGCCTACGCCCAGGCTATACCGGCGGCGGCGAAAATGCGCCCGAAAGTGATCGTGCTGACAGCATTTCCGCCCGAGTGGCAAGCATGGACAGCACAAAAATCTTTTCAGCATCAAGCCTTGCATGTGCCAGGTCTCATCAAGCCCATGATCTGCGACAGCAAAGGCGTCTGTGTTACGGAAACCGGGGAAGGGGAAATCAATGCCGCAGTCACCGTCACCAGTCTGGTGAAAGACGCGGCTCTGGATGTGAAGAAGACTATTTTTATTCGCAGCGGCATTGCGGGCGGTGTGGACAAAGAAGACTCCGCATTGGGCAGTGTGTATATCAATAGCTGGGTAATCTCCTGGGCTTTTGGACATCATTACCTGAGTGATCAAAAGCAGTTGGCATGGTCCCCTCCGGGCTGCGCGGACTATGCCACGCCGGGCCACTGCGGAAATTATACTCAAAATATCATGGAAAATCTGGCGTATAAAATCAATCCGGCCCTGCTGAACATGGCGGTAAATGCCTCGGCCCATGTCGCGCTGGAAAACTCGGCAGAGGCGAAGAAACTGGATAAAACGTTCGCTATCTCTGCGGTGCCGAAGGTGATGGTGGGTGCCACTATCACCGGCAATGATTTTTGGATCGGTAAAGCGAACCAGGCTATTGCCGAACAGATTGTGCGTCGCTATACCCATGGAGAGGCGAAATATACCAATACGGCCATGGAGGATCTCGGGGATGTGGCCGTGCTCTCGCGTTTTGGTTTGGCGGATCATTATCTGTCCATACGGGGGATATCTGACGTGGATGTTCCGCCCCCCGGTAAAACCGAAGAAGAAATCTGGAAAACAGGCGATTTGTATGCCAGCGCTCTCGCCGAGCGTAATGCAGTGATCGTCACCAGGGCCGTTATCGCGCACCTGTTGAAGGGCGCTGCATGAGTATACGGGTCATCAAAGTATCCGCTGGTGAGTTTCTGGCCCGGGAGCAAGGAGTGTCACCGTGTCTTTGACCTTGGTGAAGCAGCGAACTGACCAGCAGACGGCGAGCCCCCGCCGTGTCGATGGCGTTGCCAAAATCAGGGGGACGGCGCTCTATGTCGATGACCTGCCCTGCGCAGATGTGCTCCATGGAGCGACGGTGCGCACTACTGAGGCTGGTGGAACGCTGCAGGAGGTGGTTTTCGATCCTGCCATAGACTGGTCGGAATTTGTGGTGGTCACGGCGCGAGATATTCCGGGTATGAATGCCGTAAAGCTCCTGGAGAACGATCAGGTAGTGCTCGTTGATCGTGCATTTCGGCACGCTGGGGAGGCGGTGGTATTGCTGGCCCACGCGGATCCGGAGAAACTCAGAATGGCGCTGAACGGTGTTTCTTTGGTGGAGTTGCCCAATACCGCGCCGATTTTTGATATCGATGCGGCACTCGCTGCGCAACACGAAATCATACCCGGCAATATTTATACGGATTATCTTCTGGATCGGGGTGATGTTGCGGAGGGGGAGCATCTTGCCGATGTCGTCATCGAAGAGCGCTTTCTCACCCCGTCCCAGGAGCAACTCTATATTGAGCCGCAAGGGATGCTGGCGCATTTGCAGAAAGACGGCAGCATTCTGGTAGAAGGTTCCATGCAGTGTCCCTACTACGTGCTGGACGCATTGGTTCAGTGTATGGGGATGGATAAGGATCATCTGCGGGTGGTGCAAAGTACCACCGGTGGGGCCTTTGGCGGCAAGGAAGATTACCCCTCGGTGATTGCCTGCCATGCGGCGTTGCTGGCGCTCAAAGCGGGTGGCCGTTCGGTAAAACTCGTTTATGAGCGGGGCGAGGATTTGCGGGTGACGCCTAAGCGTCATCCTTCCCGTACCCTGATTCGTTTGGGGGCCAATAAGGCCGGAGAATTGCAGTTTATCGATATGGATTTCGCCATTGATGGCGGGGCTTATCGTACCCTCAGTCCGGTAGTGCTCTCCCGTGGTGTTATTCATGCACCGGGACCATATAAGTGCCCCCACATCCGGGTCAGGGGGCGCGCCGTCGCGACCAACCATCCGCCCTTTGGTGCATTTCGCGGATTTGGTGCGCCGCAAAGCATTTTTGCGATGGAAGTAGCCATGGACCGGCTGGCGAGAAAACTGGCTATGGACCCTGCCGAATTGCGCCGGATAAATTTGTTGCGTACCGGGGATGTGAATCCCACGGGTGATGTGGTGGGTGCTGACTGCTTTGCCCATGCCGCACTCGATGTGGCATTGGAACACACGCATTATTACCACCGGCTGGCGGAGTATAGGGCCTGGAATGCGGCCGGACACCAGACCCGCAAAGGCATTGGCTTGGCGACTTTTGTCCATGGCGCCGGTTTTACCGGCAACGGCGAATTGCATCTGGCGTCCCGGGTTTCTCTGCAAGCCCTGGCCAATGGGCACGTCGAAATTCTCTGTTCCAACACCGAAATGGGGCAGGGCGCGGCGACCACGCTGGTCCAAATTGCGGCTGACGCGCTGGGCCTGCCCATGGATCGCGTGCATTTAGCGCAAACCGATACCTCCAGGGTGCCAAATTCCGGACCGACGGTCGCCTCCCGCACCTGTATGGTGGTCGGGGACCTCATCCAGAAAGCGGCGGGACAATTATTGCAACGGCTGCGGGAAACGGCGGCGTTAGCGGTGTCCCATGACGCACAAAGTTTTGCCGCGGCGTGTACCCGGCTTTGCGCAGCCGCCGGGGATGCGCTGGTGACCGCACAATACCAGCCGCCGGCGGACATGCGTTGGGATGAGCAGGCTTTTTTGGGGCGGGCTTACGCCAGTTATGCTTGGGCGGCTTACATTGCCGAAGTGGAAGTGGATGTGTTGACGCTCGCAACGCGGGTGCTCGATTTTACCGCGGTACAGGAAATCGGCAATGCGGTGCATCCGGTGATTGTGCAGGGCCAGATTGAGGGGGGCGTCGCCCAGGGTATTGGTTATGCCCTCTATGAGGATGTGCTCTGGAATGAGCGCGGGGTCATGGCCAATGACCGTCTGACCAATTACATCATCCCCACTAGCGCGGATTTAGGATTTATTCACGTGGTGTTGTTGGAAGGCGGGTTGGGAGCAGGTCCCAAAGGGGCGAAGGGCGTCGGTGAATTGCCCATGGATGGTCCGGCACCCGCTATCGTCAATGCGATTCAGCAGGCCTTGGATATCGATATTCGCCAGATTCCGGTCAGGCCCGAAATGCTGCTGGAGCTGACGGTGAGCGGAGGGAATTGATCATGCCGACGACGATGCGCATCAACGGTAAGGCATTTCAGAGCAGCTCAGCGCCGAATGCCCGTTTACTGGATGTATTGCGTAATGAATGCGACCTCAAGGGAACCAAAGAAGGCTGCGGCGAAGGAGAGTGTGGCGCCTGCGCGGTACTGGTGAATGGCAAGCTGGTGAATAGCTGCCTGGTTCCTCTCGGGCAGATGGAGCAGGCGGAGATTACCACGGTAGAGGGCCTTCCCGAAGATAGTGCCCTGGCACGAGCCTTTGTTCAGTGCGGCGCTACCCAGTGCGGGATTTGTACGCCGGGTATGATGCTCGCGGCGACCGCCCTGTTGATGGAGCATGCGAACCCGACCCTGGAGGAGATTCGCTGGGGCCTGAGCGGTAATCTCTGTCGCTGTACCGGGTATGGGCGCATTTATGCGGCCATCGCCCAGGCCGCCGGAGGGTCTGCTGATGTCTGAGTGGACAAGGCCCCGGCATTTGCCAGAAGCCCTGGAGATATTGGCGGCAGCCCCCGGCCCATATCGGGTGATTTCGGGCGGGACCGATCTTATGGTGGAGAGTCATCTCGCCCCGGAGCGGCGCCCGGAGTCCTGGCTGGACATCAGCGGACTGCAGGAGTTGCAGGGGCTGCAGATTACGGAAGAGGGTATCCGGATTGGCGCCGCTACTTCCCTGGAAGCGATTCGTCGGCACGCGGAAGTGGTCGCCCACTGGCCGATGCTGGCAGCCTCGGCGGCGGTGACCGGGGCGCCGCCCATTCAAAACCGCGCCACGCTGGGTGGCAATGTCTGTAATGCCTCCCCTGCGGCGGACAACGCGCCGGCGTTGCTGGCTTATGGCGCACGTCTGGAGATCGCCCATCATCGCGGCTCGCGCTGGTTGCCTTATGGAGATTTCCATCAGGGGTATCGTAAGACGGCCTTGCAAGCTGGAGAGTTGCTCAGCGCTTTCTGGATTCCTTACCCCCCCAAACACAGTCGCGGCTATTTTCGGAAAGTCGGAACACGGGCAGCGCAGGCTATTGCCAAGGTGAGTATCGCTGCGCTCATCGAAGAAGATAGTGATGGAATGATTCAGAGCGCGCGTTTCGGCATGGCGAGTGTGGCGGCGACTCCCTGTACCTTGCCATCCGTGAGCCAATATCTGCTGGGACGTGCGTTGCGTGATATTGCCGACGCGCAAGTGCGTCAGAGAGTAGGGCAGGATATTGCACCCATTCAGGATATCCGCTCGACGACGGAATATCGTTTGGAGATAGCTTCCCGGCTGGTGCTGGAGGCCATACATAGACGCAGTGAATCGAAAAAGGAGGATTAGAATATGAGTGCCTATGCAAATCAGACAGGGGCGGTTTATGTAGATGTCCCATTGCTGGATGCTACGCCGGAGAACCTCGCGGAATACGGGGTGATGATTGGCGAGGCGGTACACCGGCCCGGACTTTCAATTCCCTTTTATAAGGGGAGTGTGGAAGAGGGGCAAAATCTCGATTTTGAATATACCGGTCGCGCGGTGGTCCGCACGGCGCGGATATCACACCGCAACCCCGAGATTACCTGGCTGGAACGGCACCTCAATATGACGCAGATTTTTGTCGGGCTGGGCAGCATTCCCTTCGCCATGGTGCTGGGCAAACCCAATCAGGGCAGCGGTGAAAATGTCCCCCGCCTGGAAGACGTCCGCGCTTTTCGCATTCCAGCGGGGCAGGGGGTGATGATTCATGCGGGTACCTGGCACGATTTCCCAATGTCTATTGGCGATCCGGTGACGGTGATGACCATGAATTCTGACGAGGTGGTCACTGCTTTGGCGAATGCTCAGGCAGCAGATGAGATGGACGACGGGGACGTGTACAAGATCGACATCCAACGTCGTACCGGGCGGGTGCTCCGGGTTCCCTTTTAATCGCAGAGGGCGAAGACCATGCGTACCTCCGTCTACCGGTTTTTTACGACAGACCCTGCCGACGTTTCCGGACTGGTCCGGGCGATTGCCGAGGGGATGATAAATCCCCAGAGCATTGTCGCGATTATTGGCAAAACCGAGGGTAATGGCGGCATAAACGACTTTACCCGGACTTTGGCGATGATGGCTTTGAGCCAAGTGCTGGCAACGCATTTGGATTGCAGTCCAGAGTTGGTGGAAGAACGCGTGGTGTTGTCCTTTTCGGGCGGTAGTGAAGGGGTTGCGGCGCCGCATATTCTGGTGTTTGCGGTATCAGGCCGGGCGGCGGAGCAAGCCTATCCGATAAAACGTCTGGCGCTTGCATCCGCCCATACCCGCCCTTTTAGCGCGCAGGAAGTGGGGCGGATGGCGATGGTGCGGGAGACCGCCCGCGCGGTGACCTGGCTCATGCATATCTTGCAGGTTGAGCCTGCGGATGTGCATCTGGTGCAGATCAAAGGGGCGATACCAGCGCTGGACTCTACAACGACCGAAAACGTCCGTGTCGAGCACCTACGCTGTGACATGGCCTGGTCACGCGGCGCTTCTGCCTTGGGGGTGGCCCTCGCTCTGGGTGAGGTAACCGAATCCGAACTGTCGGATGACGCTATCAACCGGGATTGGTCCTTGTACTCCAGTCGGGCCAGCGTTTCCGCCAAACCCTTATTGCAGCGCTCCGAAATGGTGCTGTTCGCCAATTCGTGCTGGTGGGAGGGTGATCTGGTCATCGCCCATGGGGTGATGCAGGACATCATCGATGTGCCGGCGATCCATGCCGTGCTGAATCAGCTGGGACTGCAGCCCGTCAACGGGCAGTTAGCGACTGCCGATGCGGAGAAGGTGCTGGCGGTCTTCGCCAAATCCGATGCCGACCCGCGGGGCCATATCCGCCATCGTCGTCATACCATGTGGACGGACGCGGATATCTCCGATATGCGCTATTCCCGCTGTGTAGTCTCAGCCTTGTTGGCTGGGGTCACCGGGGAAACCGGCGTTTATGTCTCGACGCGCGCGGAGCATCAGGGTCCCCAGGGGGGCGGACCGGTGGCCGTGATCGGGTACGCATCATGAATGCCCTCGCCAGTCGTCAGCGG
>JAKAFG010000069.1 GCA_021818125.1 Pseudomonadota bacterium
TCAGCCAAGTAAAAATCTTGCAAAATCGACTTGGCTCAGTCTGCGCAAATCGTTCCGTTCGGAAGGATGGAAGATTGCCGACCATTCCAAACGCAAGTCACTGATAATCGGATCACATTCCCCAATCTCCTGTATATCATTGAATAAATTGACATGCGCCAGTTTCAGCAAAAGGTACCGATAGAGACTATCGAGGCGCCGCAGATGGGGGGATGGGAGATTATCGCCCAGTGTGACCAACAGATGCTGTACGACCTGCTGGACCCGCTCCATCGCGCGCTGCTTCGCGGCGAAGTCCCGACGCTCCAGCGCCCGTCGAATCCGTCGTATATATTTTTCAACCCCCTCCAGTCCCAGCAAAACAAGGCCATCGGACGTAAAATACGGTACCGCTGTAGAGAAATCCTGTGCTGATTTTTTGGGTACCTGCTGCATAACACTTTTCTCCCGCTTCTTCTCAGGAAGAATAACGACACGTCACAGGGAAAACTGAAATGGTAGACGGTGCAAGGCCAGCGGCACTACCCTGCCCATAAAGGCGTGACTAGGGGTACTGACAAGAACGCGTGTGCCGTCCCTATCATGGCATAATTATTGCTTAAAACAGATAAAACAGGAGGTGATTCCATGACAGCCCGATTGCAGAATGCTCCCGGCTCCAGGAGCGAGACACGAGATCTCGCCGAAGAAAGCATTTATCTCGATGATTTAATTAATTTTCATAACGCTTGGAAAACATTTTGGCAAACTTGGTTGCAGGAGCATCTACAAGGCAAAAAACTGCCGCGCCGTGCGGAGCAAATAGTTTTACAGGCCTTGCACGGGCCTGAAGCACGCATACCGCAACCCCAAAAAGTCCGCTGGTACGGTTTACAGGCTTCCTGCCATGAGATTTTGCATCAACTGCAAATTCATTCTGAAGAAGCGTCAAAAAACTGTCCCATCCCAGAGTTCGTTCCTGTCATAGATGCCGCCGGTGCTTTAGAACAGCAATGCTTTGAGGAGATCGTAGCTTTTAGTAAAAACCTGGGGGAGATAGACATCCTCACCAATTTACCAAACCGTCGGCGGATGGAGCAGGACATGGTACGTGAACAGGCTCTGGTCGATCGCGGCGCTAACGGCTTTATCGCGATGATAGATGTCGACCACTTCAAGACGCTCAATGACACCTACGGACATCCTGCTGGAGATACGATTTTGCGGGAAATCGCGCGACGTCTGCGCGCTGCTTTGCGTCATTATGATGGCTTGTATCGCTATGGTGGTGAGGAGTTTTTGGCAATTTTTCCAGGGCTTGGCAAAGAGTGCGCGATGCTTGCGGCACAGCGCTTATGTCGGACCGTCGCCGCCGAGCCTTTTCAGACGGCCGATGGCCACCCTCTGAATATTACGGTATCCATAGGTATCACCGCCCTCGCCCACCATACATCCCCTGAGGAAAAAATGGCTATTGCTGACGCTGCTCTGTATCGGGCAAAACAGGGGGGCCGGAATCAGGTGCGCCTGGTTCCGTAGCGCACGGCGCTATAACACACCTAGTTCCCTGACTGAGATAAATTGCTAGGCAGTCAAGCCTACGTTGTCGCTCAAACAAATTCATCAATCTGATGCCCATCTTCCGGCGCCTTTTCTTCGCGCTGAGGCGGCAATCGGGGTCGCGGAGTATTGTTCTCTCGCCTTTTGTCGGAAATCGGGCGCGAAGGCTCCACGGGCTGGGCGCCACGGTCAATGGGTTTAAGCGGAAAATCTGCCATAAACGCTGTACTCCAGATATCATATAAAACATATAGGTTTTCCAGATTAGCGCAATAACTATTCATTTTCCATGGGTTAGAGCTCAGCGTGCGTAAAAGCTTTGCAGTCGCCCTTCAATGATTTTGGGATTTTCGCCTTCCGCTATCCCGACCAGGCCTTCGATGATCATCTCACGCAAGTAGGTTTGCTGATGTACGATACCTTTAATCTTGTTCGATATGGGGAGAAAAAGCAGGTTGGCTGACCCCACACCGTAGATGGTTGCAACGAAAGCCGTTGCTATGCCCGCTCCGAGTTTGGCCGGATCGGCGAGATTTTCCATGACATGAATCAGGCCCAGCACGGCGCCGAGAATACCAATAGTCGGCGAGTACCCACCCGCCGATTCAAAAACTTTTGCCGCCTGCCGCTCCATCTCCGAGCGGGAATCCAGATCGACCTCCAGGGTAGCCCGGATTTTCCCCGGTTCCGCCCCATCGACCAGCATCTGTAAGCCTTTTTGTAAAAACGGGTCATTGACACCCTCAATTAGACTTTCGAGCGCTAGTAGTCCGTTTTTGCGGGCGGTATTGCTCCATTCCAGAATTTGCGCGATGACGGGCTGAGGATCGGTTTTGGGGGGCAGCACCGCCCAGGGCACCATCTTCAGGGAACGAACGAACACGGGCATGGTGTATTGCACCATCACCGCGCCCATAGTGCCGCCGATGACAATGATGAAGGCAGTGAGCTGAAGGATGGAACTGAGCTTACCACCCTCCAGAAGCTGGCCGACAAAAATACCACCGAAAGCCACCACCAAACCAATCAGGGTCAAAAAATCCACGATTTTGCTCCCTTTTGGGGATCAGCAAATGAGTAACCCTCAAAGCCCGTCATCACGCCAGTCTCCCAGGGTGGTACGCAAACGCAGGACCGCTTGCCGCATAATCTGGCTGACGCGGGATTCGCTGACCTCCAATACGCTGCCAATCTCTTTCAGCGTGAGTTCGTCCTGATAATAAAGCGCGAGGACCAGTTGCTCCTTTTCCGGTAAAGTGCCGATACCGCGCTGGAGATCGCGGGAAAATTCTTCAGATACCAGCACCGCCTGAATATCGTCCGCGGCGTCGCGGAGGTAGCGACCGACAAAAGCGTCATTGTCCGCTGCCAGATCTTCGAGATAAAGAATCTGACCGCCACTCTCACGCAACGCGGCCTGGTAAGCCGACATCGTCCAGCCCAGATCTTTGGCGATTTCCTCATCACTGGGCGGATGTCCGAGATGTTGTTCCAGGCGGGCCATGGCCCTGCCGATAGATTGCTCCTTGGCACGCGCACGGCGGGGCAGCCAATCCTGGGCACGCAGCTCGTCAAGAATACTGCCGCGAATCCGCATGCTGGCATAACTGATGAAGGCATCACTCTCGTCTCCCGACTGGCTATCGAGGGCATCCATCAATCCCAATAAACCCGCCTGCACGAGATCGGCCACATCGACATTGGCGGGCAGCCGGGCGCGGATCCGCTGGGCAATACGCTGCACCAGAGGCACATAGCGCGCCACCTGCGCACTGCGCTGTACCATTCTATCCACCGCCATTCCGGCGCTCATAGGCTCTGCAGCGATCTTTCTGCCGATAACAGGCGCTCCATGAAGAACTCGATATGCCCAGCGGGACCCGCTGGCAGGGGCCAGCTACGCACTGTTGTCGCCAACTCGCGCAGCGCTCGGGCGGCAGGACTGTCGGGATAGAGTTCGACAATGGCCCGCTGCGAACGTACCGCACTACGCAGAGCAGGATCCAGGGGAATGCTGCCGATCAGATCAAGACTGACATCGAGATAACGGTCCGCCACAGCGGCGACGCGCTGAAAGAGCATCTGACCTTCGCGCTGGTCACGTACCATATTGGGCAGCACCCGGAAACGCCGCACGCCATGATCACGGCTGAGTACCTTAATGAGGGCGTAGGCGTCGGTGATGGAAGCCGGCTCATTGGAGACCACAACAATGACATCCTGGGCGGCGCAACTGAAGGTCAGCACATCACCCGCAATGCCGGCAGCAAGATCAATCAGCAGGTAATCAACGTCGATGTCGAGGTTGCTCACGGCTTGAATCAGACTCGCCTGAGCCAGGCCATCCAGAACCGCCATGCGCGCGATACCGCTGGCCGCAGGTAACACGCGAATACCCTGAGGGCCATTGACGAGCACTTCTTCAATGGATTTTTCACCAGAAACTACATGAGAGAGGTTGTAGCGGGGACTCAGGCCGAGCAGGATATCCACATTGCCGAGACCGAGGTCGGCGTCGAAAAGCAGGGGTTTCGCGCCCTGCTGGGCGAGAGCAACAGCCAGATTAACAGCAACATTGGTCTTGCCCACCCCGCCTTTACCGCTGGCGACGGCAATCACCTTGACTGGTTTACGCGCACGCATCCTTCGAAGTCCCTCCGCCTGATCCAGCGGGGTCGCAATCACCGCGGACCCCTGCATTTCAGGCGCCATGATAGCGATTATGGGCAGTGCTAGCCACCGCATCGCCTGCCGAAACGGATTGCAGCACATGAATCAGCGCATCCCAACGGGCCTCATGGAGGTCTTCCGGCACCTTCTGGCCGTCGCTGTAATAGGCAATGGGTAGATGATGTTGTGCCAACCATTCCAATGCGCCACCAAAAGCCGGCGCTTCATCTACTTTGGAGAGAATGGCTCCCGCCAGAGGAAGATCCGCATAAGGTGCCAGAACCGTCGACAAACTCTTGTCGCTCAGTCCAGCCGATATGAGCAGAAAACGATGGGCTTGCGGACCCAGAGCGGCGAGCCACTGCAACTGCTCTCCCAGACGCTGGTCACGCGGGCTCATACCGATGGTATCGATGAATATCCACGGTCGCTGACTATGTTTCTCCAAGGCCTGGAAGAGATCTTCCGGACCACGGATGACCTCCAGCGGTACGCCAAGAATGCGCGCATATATCCCCAGTTGCTCGACGCCCGCGATACGATAGGTATCGGTGGTCAGCAATGCGACAGAGTGAGGCCCGTGGCGCAACACCTGGGCGGCAGCAAGTTTCGCTATGCTGGTCGTTTTGCCTGAGCCGGTAGGACCCAATACCGCGAAAATTCCGCCTTTACCCAGAGGGTTCTCGCTCAAGCCCACCCGCTCCTCCAACGCGGCTCGCAGTGGCACCTCCCAGGCCTCGTCTGCGGCCTGCTGAGCGATTTGCGTAGCCCAGCCCGCCGAGAAGCCCATGTCCGTCAGCACCTCGCGCGCCAGCTTGCTGGCGCGCAGACTGCCCCAGCGTTTTTCCACCAATTGCCGCAGGGCCTGAAGCTCGTTACGGAGCGGAGTAGCCCCCGTGGTTGCGCTGCCGCTAACTGCCATGGGCGCCACACGTTCAGGGACAGATAATGGGGGCTTGGTGCTCATGGTGGGAATATCCTCCGCCGGCAATTTTGCCGGAACTCCGCGTAATGGTTCAGGCCAACTCGGCGTTGGCGTGACCTCAGCCCATTGCTTCTCATCAAAATCAATGGCCGCAACGATCTCGACACCCCCGTCCACATCCCGGTTGGAGAGAATGACCGCGTCGGCACCCAAGGCGGTGCGAATCTGCTGCAGTACGTCGCGGGTGCTCGCCCCGTTAAATCGCCTGATCTTCATCTGTGTCTTTCTCCCTGAGGGTGAGCGCCTGGCCATTTAAGCACCGAGCGTGGCCACCACCCTGATCCGTTTATTTTCGGGGATCTCCGCGTAAGAGAGCACCCGCATCCGCGGCGCGGTCCGGGCCAGGAAGCGTGCCAGAAAGGCGCGCATGGGGCCCATGGCCAGCAGCACCGGCTGCATACCGCCGGCCTCCATCTGCTGCATCAACTCTCCCGCCTTTTCCAGCACCCGCTGCGCCAGCCCCGGCTCCAAAGCCTCGCCATTACTGTTGCGCAAACTCTCCTGCAATAAGTGTTCCAACTGTCCGTCCAACACCGCGACTGGCAACTCCCCCTGTCCGGGAAAGAGTCCTTGCACAATATAAGGGCCGAGTGCGGTACGTACGGCCGCCGTGAGATCGTCAACATCCTGGCTTTGCGGTGCGTGCTCCGCCAAAATTTCGACGATGGTGCGCATGTCGCGAACGGGCACGCCTTCATTCAGCAGGTTCTGCAAGACTTTCTTGAGCTTGTCGGGAGACAGCATCTTCGGGATGACATCTTCTACCAGCTTGGGTGAGCGGCTGGCGAGATGAGACAGTATCCCCTCCACCTCCTCGCGGCCCAGCAGTTCAGCACCATGGGACTGCAAGATTTGATGCAGATGGGTGGCGATCACCGTTGCCGGATCGACCACGGTGTAACCAAGGGCGACCGCCTTGTCGCGCTGATCGTTGTTTATCCACAAGGCCGGGAGGCCGAAGGACGGGTCGGTAGTCGGGGTGCCTTCGAGCTTGCCGAGGACATTGCCTGGGTCTATGGCGAGCAGCAGATCCGGAAAGATTTCACCACCAGCCACTTCAACACCTTTGACGGTGATCCGGTAGGCCGTTGGCCGCAATTCGAGATTATCGCGGACATGCACGGCAGGCACCAGAAAGCCAAAGTCCTGCGCGAACTTTTTACGCACCCCGCGAATCCGTGCCAGCAACTCACCGCCCTGCCCCTTGTCGACCAGCGGAATCAGCCGGTAACCGACCTCCAGCCCGAGTGGATCAAGCGGCTCGACGCTGGCCCAGGTGACCTCCTCCGGCTCGGCGGGTGATGGGGGTATCGCGGCTTCGGCCTTTGGCTGCTGGCGTTTGCGATACCAAACGATGCCGCCCAACACCGCGCCTGCCCCCAGAAACGGCAGATGCGGCATCCCCGGAATCAGCCCGAGAACGGCGAGGATCACCGCGACGATAACCAGTACGTCCCGGTTCTGGAAAATCTGGCTCACTAATTGTTTTCCCAAATCCTGACCGGTATTGACTGACGTGACCACAATGCCGGCAGCGATGGAAATGACCAGTGCCGGAATTTGTGCCACCAGCGCATCACCGATGCTGAGCAGAGTGTAGTCATGGGCTGCCGTGCCAAGACTGAGACCATGTTGCCAGATACCGATGATCAGACCACCGATCAGGTTGATGAATAGAATCATAATTGCTGCGACGGCATCACCGCGCACAAACTTGCTGGCGCCGTCCATGGAACCAAAAAAATCTGCCTCTTGCGCTATCTCGCTGCGCCGCCGATGGGCTTCTTCCTGATCGATAATGCCGGCATTCATATCCGCATCAATAGCCATCTGTTTGCCCGGCATGGCGTCGAGGGTGAAACGGGCGCTGACTTCTGCAATGCGCCCGGCACCCTTGGTGATAACCATAAAATTGATGATGACCAGAATCGCAAAGACGATGATTCCTACCGCATAGTCACCGCCCACAACAAACTCACCAAAGGACTCGATCACCTGTCCGGCCGCACCGGGTCCATTCTGGCCGTGCAGCAAGATGATCCTTGCCGCCGCCACATTGAGGGAGAGGCGCAACAAAGTCGTTAACAGCAGTGCCGTCGGAAAGGCGGCAAACTCCAGCGGGCGCACCATGTAGAGACTGACCAGCAGGATAATCAGGCCCAGCGTGATATTGAAGGTAAAGAAAATATCCAGGAGAAAAGTCGGCAACGGAATAATGAGCATGGCGAGCACCATGATCACCAGGATCGGGGCCGCCAGGGTATGCCAGTTCACGCGTTGCAACATCCGGTTCAGGGCGTTCACAGTTTATCCTCGTTCATCCATTTCCGGGGGCACTGACCAGTGCGCGGGCACTTGCGGCTGCTGCTGCGGGGTCGCCAACCGGAGCTGGTATAGATAGGCGAGAAGTTCCGCCACCGCCCGATAGAGAGTGACGGGGATCTCCTGCTCCAACTCCACATGATGGTAGAGCGCCCGCGCCAGGGGTGGCGCTTCCACCACCGGTATGTGATGTTCTGCCGCCAGCTCACGGATTCTGGCGGCCACCAGATCAGCGCCCTTGGCCAGCAGGACGGGTGCCCGCGTTTCCCCTTCGGCATAACGCAGCGCCACCGCATAATGGGTCGGGTTGGTGACAATGACATCGGCCTTGGGCACCGCCGCCATCATCCGCCGACGCGCCATCTCCCGCTGCATGGCGCGTACCTTGGCCTTGATTTCGGGATTGCCGTCCATCTCTTTCATTTCATCTTTCTGATCTTGGCGCGACATCTTCAACTTCACGTTGATGGTCCAGATCTGGAAAGGCACATCAAAGAGCACAATCAACAGGGTAGACGCAGCAAGCACGAGAAAGACCAAGCCACTCATGTGCATGAGATGCAGCATGGCTTGTTCGGGCGATTCCTGAATCAGACCAAAGAGGGCGTTGCGTTGGGCCCAGAGCAGCGTGATGCCGATACCGCCCACCACCACAGCCTTCAGGATCGCCTTCACCAGCTCCAACGCACCATGCTTGGAAACAATTTTTTGCAGACCACTGATGGGGTCCATGCGCGAGAAGTCCGGTACCAGCGACTGGATGCTGAAGACCCAGCCGCCCACCACCAGCCCGGCAGCAATCACGGCCATCAGGAGCATGATGAAAAAGGGCACCACCAGCTCCGCCGCTGTTTCACACATCGTTGCAAAATGACGGAGGAGGTCTTGAGGATCGGTCATGACGGCGGACGAGAGATGCAGGCCGGCGTAGAGAAATCCGGCAATGCTTTGATAAATATTGTCGGCGAACCCAAAAAACACACTCGCCGAGACCATCAGCAAGGCGCTGGTGGACAACTCCCTGGAGCGCGCGACCTGGCCCTTCTTGCGCGCGTCGTCGCGGCGTTTGGGAGTCGCCGCTTCGGTACGTTCCTGGGCATTTTCTTCGGCCATGGCGTCTTATGTCCTGAACGAGAGATTCATGGCCGCGCCGCCGAGAGCATCGCCTGCCCTGCGGTTTCCATGGATAGATTCAGCAGATGCTGAACGATCATGGTCATGGCCGGCATAAACACATACAGCGCGAGGATACCCAGGCCCAGGAGCACCGGAAAACCGATCACAAAAATATTGAGCTGGGGCGCCGACTTGCCCAGCACGCCTAAAGCAATATTTACGAGCACCAGCGTGCCTAAAACCGGTGCAGAGATAGCCAAACCCAACGAGAAGATGATGCTCCCCTCTTCCACGAGCAAATGCCAGGCCGAAGGGTTGAGGCTGAGCGTCGCCGTCACCGGCAGCAGGGTAAAACTGCGCATAAGCGTCGCCAGCACCAGCAACTGACCATTCATTGCCATGAACAGGAGCAAGACGATCAGGTTGAGAAAATTGGAAAGGGTAGGGACCTGCACGCCCGTGACAGGGTCAAAAAAAC
>JAKAFG010000070.1 GCA_021818125.1 Pseudomonadota bacterium
AGGCTCCCTGGTTTTACGGGATTTACACCGCCATCATCGTGGCTGGCGCCGCGGCAGTGATCACCATCCCCGATCTCGTCAGCCTCGACATCGGCGTCGAAGTGATGAATGCACTGCTCCTGCCCCTGGTGCTGGGCTTTCTGGTCGCCCTGTCCATCAAGGCGCTGCCCGCCGAACACCGCTTGCGCGGCCCTTACCTCTGGCTGGTGCTGTTTGTGGTGATTCTGGCGGGCGGGTTGGGGGTTTATGGAGGGTTGACCAGTATTCCGGGTTTGTGAGCGCAAAGGGGAAAGCTTACAAAAAGTTGCGGAGATGTGGGGCTGTGCTATATCTAAACACACGGTTCACCCCGACCACCGCGCCCTACAGGAGCCTTGCATGTCCATTTTCAAGCACGCCGCCAACATTCTGGAAGCCAAAGTCAACAAACTGCTCAGCCGGGCCGAAGACCCCGCCGAAACCCTGGACCTCTCCTACGAAAAGATGCTGACCAGCCTGCAAGAGGCCAAGCGCCACCTTGCCGACGTGGTCACCGAGCGGGTATCCCTGGAAAATCAGATCGCGCAGGCGCAAAAGCTCGCCGCCAGGGCGGAAGAGGATGCCCGCATGGCCCTCAATGCCAACCGCGAAGACCTGGCACGCGGTGCGCTGACGGAAAAGCAGGCCGAAGCGCAGAAAATCACGGCGCTGCAAGAGGCCCACGACACCGTCGCCGTCCAAGCCCAGAAGCTTATGGATTATGAGCACGCACTCCAAGAGCGCATTGAGCAGTTCCGCACCCAGAAAGAAGTGATGAAAAGCCAGATGGCGGCGGCGCAGGCGCAAGTGAAAGTCACCGAATCCCTCACCGGGTTGGGTCACGGTTTGGATGACGCCGGAGATGCGTTGCGCCGGGTGCAGGACCGCACCGCACACGAGCAGGCCAAGGCCCAGGCCATGGACGGCCTGCTGGAGTCAGGCATCATTAACGACCCCTTGGACCATCGCACCCAGACGGAGCGGGAAATGGACAAACTCCGCGCCACCAGCGGTGTCGACGACGACCTCACCCGCCTCAAGGCCGAACTGGCGGCGAAGCAGGACTGACATGCCCGAAGTCCAGAACGCCCTCATCCATCGGATTCTGGTTGGAAGGGCATTGGTGATATTGGCCGCCATTGCCTGGAACCTCACCACTATCCCGGTTGCATCCGGAGACCCTATTTACCGATGGGTCTCACCAAATGGCGTGGTGAGCTATGGGGACCGACCGCCCCGTGGAGCACAGAAGATTCAAGCCATTCCCCCGATACCCCCTGCTCCACCGCCGACGGCGATTGCGCCAACAAAGTCTGGTCCGACTGCGAAAGAGGAAACCCCGTCAGGGGCATCCAAGGCACAGGCGGCCATTGCCCGCCTGAACCTGCTGGCCGCCATTAATAACTATCAGAACAGCCTGCAGACCGCGCACACCCCGCCGCCACAGAATGTCTACCTACCTGGTTTTGTCGGACCTTATTTTCCTTATGGCCCGCACCGATTTCGCGAAAGACACCCGCAGCATTACCACCGCCGACAGGCGACTCCTCCATCACGACGGCCGTCCATGGTGCTGTTGCCACCCCCAGCACCGCCCTCCGCCTACTCTTCGCCGGTGCTTATACCTTAATGGCCATTGCCGTACATTTTTATTTATTCAGGAAAGTTGACCGACTCTTTCACGGTTTTCATTCAGAATCTTGTTGCCGTGTTTCCATAGGTAATAGATCACAATGACCCCCATAGGAATCAACAGGCTGGCAATAAAAGAAGCGAATAAAGTGATCACTTTTAAGTAACGCCCCCGGCGTGTGCGCGCAGTGGTTATGGCGAGAACAACGTTTCTTATTTCTTTGCCATCCGAATTCTCTACGCTCATTATAAGTTCCCCTACCATTCAACGATTGATGTACGCTCGAGCCGCAACAGGTGCTCGCCGCTGTCGAGTGAATTTCGACAACGAACGGACTAACTGTTTTTATCCATAATGGTGGGGACGGCGGGATTCGAACCCGCGACCCACGGCTTAAAAGGCCGCTGCTCTACCGACTGAGCTACATCCCCCAAGGCAGGCCCTGGCGAGACAACCGCCAGGGCTGCGTATTATCGGGTGCAGGCGGGGACGGGTCAAGGCACAATCGCTACAGCGCCGACACTATCGCCCGAATAATGGTCGAAGACATACGCATAGGCGTGGGCGAACTTATCGTCACGCACCGCCCTCAGGAATCAGGGCGCGCCGTGAAGTGAACCGGACTGCTCAAACGTGCTTGTCCGTGTCCAGCGCGAAATGCCCAGAGAACTCCGCGTGGTCAAGGACGTGACCGAGCGGATGGAATTCACGGGCGCGAGGGTCCGCAGCGGGGGGCGGTCCGAGTTGGTCGCTGTCCCGACCTCCCTTGCGCAGCCTTCCCTTCACCGATTCCCAGTTGGCGCCTTCGGCGAACCCGAGGGTGGGCAGGTCGGTCGCCATCAGGATAAAGTCGTAGTGTTGAAGCTGATGGTCGGCGCCTGCCTCCGGCGGGCGGTAGGCCATGGTCCCGAAGTCATTGCGCCCCCGCCTGGCGCCATCGGGCAACGGGCCGCCTTCGTGGATACCTTCAGCGGCAGGCGGCAGGTCATAGATCAGCCACTGGATCTTGCGGCCTGTCTCCGCCTCGCGATGCTCCATGAGCAGGATCAGGCTTTTGGTGTCGGGTGGCAGATGCTGCCAGAAGATGGGCGGGGTGCGCCCGTCGCCGAGTTGGGTGAAACGTCTGGCGATCCAGTCGTCAGGGTCGATGCCGGTGCTGAATACCTTCATCTCTGCCATGGTGGCCTCCTCACAAGTGTGCGGGCGGTTGGCCGAGTGCTGCGGTCGTCTCCGATACGGCCGAGCCCGCGGAAATATCCCATCACTGGTTAAGAATAGCAGATAGTCGATGGTGTCGACGGATGTGCGGCGCGGCGATCCTTATGAGAAAAACTCCTTAGAGGTTCGGGTTTTCCTCCAACACCAACTGATCGTCGAGGGTTTCGCGGCGGCGGATGAGGCGGTGCTGGTGGCCGCTGATGAGCACTTCGGGGGGACGGGAGCGGCTGTTGTAGTTGCTGCTCATGGCGAAGCCGTAGGCCCCGGCGCTCATGACGGCGAGCAGGTCACCGGCCCTGGCCGCTACCGGGCGGTCTTTGGCGAGGAAGTCACCACTTTCACAGACCGGGCCGACGACATCCATGGCTTGTCCTGTTTCGGCGCTTTGATGCAGGGGCAGGATGTCATGCCAGGCCCCGTAAAGCGCGGGGCGCAACAGGTCATTCATGGCCGCATCCACCACGCAGAACTGCTTGCTGCCGTTGTCCTTGAGGTATTCCACCTTGGTCAGCAGCACGCCGGCGTTGCCCGCCAGCGCACGGCCCAGTTCCACTACCCGCCATACCGCTACGCCTTGCAAAGCCTGATCCAGCGTCCAGGCGTAGTCGGCGGGGCTGGGCGGGGTTTCGTCGTGGTAGCGAATGCCCACACCGCCGCCCAGATCCAGATGCTGGAGGGCAACCCCATGGGCCGCCAGTTCGTCATACAGCGCGCGCACCCGCACTGCCGCCTCACCCAAGGGCGTCAGGTCCAGCAACTGGGAGCCGATATGGCAGGCAATACCTTTCAGCTCCAGCGCTGGGTGTTGCGCGGCCTGCAGATAGAGGTGGCGGGCCTGATCCATGGGGATGCCGAACTTGCTCTCTTTCAGCCCCGTGGCGATGTAGCGATGGGTACCGGGGTCCACGTCGGGATTGACCCGCAGGGCAACAGGCGCACGCTTGCCCATGTCGGCAGCAATGTCGGCAATACGCCAGAGTTCGGCCGCGGATTCCACATTGAGGCAGAAGATAGCGGCGTTGAGGGCAGCGCGGATTTCGACGCTGGACTTGCCGACGCCGGAAAAAACGATCTTATCGGCATCGCCGCCCGCACGCAGCACCCGCTCCAGCTCACCGCCAGAGACAATATCGAAGCCTGCGCCCATCTCCGCAAAAATCCGCAGGATGCGGAGATTGCTGTTGGCCTTGACCGCATAACAGACCTGGGTATTGTCGCCGAGGGCTGCGCTGAAGGAGTGATAGCGCTCGCGCAGCGCCGCCTCGGAATAGACGTAACAAGGCGTGCCGTAATGCTCCGCTATTTCCTGCAAGGGGAGGTCTTCGCCGTACAGGGTGTGGTTGCGGTAGTGGAAGGTATTCATGGGGCAGCAGGGCTCTGAACAGGCGCCGTGGGCTCAGCGGATGTAGGGTTCTGGGCAGGCGCCGTGGGTGCGGCAGGTATAACGCTGTGGGCGGGCGGCAGGGTCAGGGCCGTTTTACGGCCGCAACCGCCCAGCGCGAGACCAAGCAGCAGCAGGAGGAAGACGGCGCGGGCGCGATTCACAGGGCCTCCCGCTGCAAGCGCTCACGGGCGCGCAGGATGGCGGCTTGCACCTGCCGGGGTGCCGTACCGCCCAAGTGGTCCCGCGCCGCCAGGGAGCCTTCCAGCACCAGCACCTCATAGACCTCCCGGCCGATGAGCGGTGACAAGGCCTGCAAATCCGCCAGTGGCATGGCTTCCAGGCCGATGTTGCGTTCTTGGGCCAGGCGTACCGCCCGTCCCACCACGGCATGGGCATCACGGAAAGGCAGCCCCTTGCGCACCAGATAATCGGCCAGATCGGTGGCGGTGGCAAAGCCGCGTTCTGCCTGCGCGCGCATGACGCCGGGACGGGTTTGCAGGCCCGGCAGCATCCGGCCCATGATCTCCACACTGGCGCGCATCTGGTCGAGGGCGTCGAAAAGGGTTTCCTTGTCTTCCTGATTATCGCGGTTATAGGCGAGGGGCTGGCCCTTCATAAGGACGAGGATGGCGACAAGATCGCCAATCACCCGCCCGCTCTTGCCGCGAATGATTTCCGCGACATCCGGGTTCTTCTTTTGCGGCATGATGCTGGAGCCGGTACAGAAGCCGTCGGGCAGGTCGATGAAGCCGAAGGGGGCCGACATCCACAGGATCAACTCTTCCGACAGTCGCGAGAGGTGGACGGCGAGGATGGCCAGGTCCGATAACACTTCCATTACAAAGTCGCGGTCGGAGACGGCATCGAGGCTGTTTTCGGCGACGGCCTCAAAGCCGAGCTGACGCGCCACATCCCAGCGGTCGATGGGAAAGGTAGTCCCCGCCAGCGCCGCCGCGCCCAGGGGCAGCACATTCACCCGTCGCCGCGCATCGAGCAGACGCTGGGTATCGCGGTGGAACATCTCCACGTAGGCCATACAGTGGTGACCGAAGCTTACCGGTTGGGCGACCTGCATGTGCGTCAGGCCGGGGAGGATAGTCTCCACCTCCCGCTCGGCGAGATCGATGAAGACGTTTTGCAGGTGCTGCAGCCCCTGGACGAGGTCATCCAGGCAGCCGCGGGTATAAAGGCGCAGGTCTGTAGCTACCTGATCATTGCGGGAACGGCCGGTGTGGAGCTTCTTGCCGACCTCACCGATGATTTCCGTCAGGCGTGACTCGACGTGCATGTGGATGTCTTCCAGGGCATCGACAAAGGGGAGGCGGTTTTCGACAATTTCCTGACGCACCTGCGCCAGCCCGGTGACGATGGCTTCCACCTCCGCCTCCGTCAGCACGCCCACCCGGCCCAGCATGCGCGCATGGGCCATGGAGCCACGGATGTCTTCCGCGTACAGACGGCGATCCACCTGAATGGATGCCGTAAAGGCTTCTACCAGACTGTCGGTACCCGCCGCGAAGCGCCCACCCCACATTTTTTCACTCATGCCCACACCTCCTGTCCTGCCCGCGACTATAGCGAAAAGGGGGCGTTGTTCGCCAGTATTCCCGGTCAGGGCGGCGGCTCTTTGGCATTCCTCTCTCGCTCTTGCTAAAGTCTTAATGGAGTTGACACGTGGGAGTGCAATGCATGGACGAGGCGGAAAAGACGCATGGCTGGCGCTGGTTGATCGTGCTGCTGTTGGTGCTGGTCGTGGCGGTGGTGCTGTTCTTCTGGTGGCAGAATCAGCAGACCGGGGCGCCTGTGCAGACGACGGCGGCCACGCAGACCGTGGGGCCCGCCATACCGACGCAATCCGTGGCCAATTTTCCGGTAGGCGGGGCAGTTTCGCAGGAGGGCACACTGGAAGGCCCGCTCAGCGGCAGGTGTGGCAACATCGCATGGCACGATCTCAGCCCCGCCGAGGTGGCGCACCTGCGAAAACTTTGCCCGCCGGCGGCGCCCAAACAGCCCTGAAGCGCCCGGCCTCAGGGCGCCGGAGGCAGGATTATGCGCGCCTCCAGGCCGCCGCCCGGAGCTTTGGCCAGGGAAAAACGTCCGTGATGGTAGGCCACAATCCGTTCGACGATGGCCAGCCCAAGTCCTACCCCGCCACCCTTTCCGGCTTGTGCGAAAGGCGCACGCACGGTTTCCAGTTCAGTCTCCGCAATGCCCGTCCCGTGATCGCGGATGCGGATCAGCACGCCGTCCGCCATGGGTTCCGCACTGACATCTATGGGTGCGGCACCGTGGGACTGCGCATTGTCGATGAGGTTTTGCAGGGCGCGGGCCAGACCCACTTCCTGTATGGGCAGCTTCGGCAGATCCGCCGCAGGGGGGTGCCACACCACACCAGCCTGTTGGCGCAGAATGAACATTTTAAGCCAGAGACCCAGGTCAGTCGTTACCAGTGGCTCCTGCTCGCCACTGCGGGCGTAATCCAGAAACTGGTGGATAACCTTATCCATCTCCTGAATATTGGCGATAATTTCGCCACGGGCCTCCTCCTCGGCCGGTAGAAATTCGGCGCTCAGGCGCATGCGGGTAAGCGGCGTGCGCAGATCATGAGAGACCCCCACCAGCACCATCTCCCGCTCTTTCCAGAGACGATGCAAATCGCGCAGGGTTTGGTTGAAGCGTTCGGCCAGGCGCCGCAAATCGGCCGGACCCGCCTCAGGCAGATCCGCTGGCGTATCGCCGCCGCGCAAACGTGCCACCCCCTGCATGAGCCGGGTGAGGGGCCGGGTGACTTGACGTACCGCCAGATACGCCCCCAGCCAGGACAGCAGCAAAATCGCCGCCAGCTTGAACCAGGGCAACGGCAGCCCCGGTGGATGGGGCATGGGCATGGCCAGCGCCAGCGCTGCATCGGGCCGGGCTTGCAACCAGAGCACCCGGCGCCGGCCGTCCACGCGTAGTTGTGCCTGCGGCCAGCCCATGCGGTGCAGCAGTTGCAGGGCGTTTGCCAGTACCGGCATACGGGGCTTGTGGCCGCGCAGCGCACCGGCAGGAACGATGCGGAGCCCTTGGTGCATCAGTTCGGACGCCGTCGCCTGACGCTGCGCCGGGCTAAGGGTTTCACTCAGGGTCAGAATTTGCGCCCAGTTCTGCGCCAGACGCTCGGCCTGCGGGTTGGCCTGATAGATATTGAAAAACCAGTACACCGCAAGCTGACTCAGTAGCAGCAACCCGGCGATGATGAGGAACATACGGGTAAACAGCGTATCCGGCCAGAGGCGCGATTTTTTCATCCGGGTAAAACGCCTTTTTCCCTGGGCGTGGCGTCCCCGCCGTCGGGTACCAGCACATAACCCCGCCCCCAAACGGTCTGAATATAGTGTGGCTCGCCAGGGTCGTCTTCGACGAGGCGCCGCAAGCGCGAGATAAACACATCAATACCCCGTGAACCCGGTGTGGCGTCGTCGTTGCCGTGGGTCATGGCCAGCAGACGGTCCCGCGAGAGCGGTTGCCAGGGATGACTGGCCAGCGCGTGCAGAATGGAAAACTCACTGTCGGTAAGGGAGATTTTCTCGTCATTCCGCCAGAGACTGCGGCTGTCGAGAGCGAGGCGGAAGGGTCCAAAAACAAGTACCCCCGGGGTTGGATCACTACTGCGCAGATCCTGACTGCGCCGCAGGACGGCACGGATACGGGCAACCAGTTCCTGCGGCTCAAAAGGCTTGGAAAGATAGTCGTCGGCGCCCACATCAAGGCCTTGCACCCGGTCGCTGAGATCACCTCGGGCAGTCAGCATGATGATGGGCAAATGCGGTTCCTGCACCCGCAGGCGCTGACAAATACTGAAGCCGTCTTCGCCGGGCATGAGGACGTCCAGCAAGAGCAGGTCATAGTATTCCCGCTCCAATTGGCGATCCATCTGCACGCCGGAGGCGGCGGCGTGGACGGCAAAGCCCTGCCCTTCCAGGTAACGCACCAGCATAGTGCGCAGCCGGGGGTCATCATCGACCAGCAGGATTTTGCCGCCCTCCGTCATTTACTTGCCCCAGGGTCCCCGCTTGGTCCCCATTTCCTTGTACAACGCGGTAGCTTTCTGCCACTGCACCGGCGTCAGGATCTTGTGGAGATAATTCACCTGCTGGATGCCATGTTCGAGCATTGTGGCATGATCCTTGAGGACCGCTTCCTGCAAGGGGGCGATGGCGCTGCCCGACTCACCATTCAGCAACGCATCACGCAATGCGGTGTTGTGGACCAGCATCTCGTGATGCCTGGTCGGCATGGCTTTTTCCATTTGGGTTCGCCAGTGCTTCAGATCCTTTTCCTGCGCGGGGGTCAGCTTGAGGTCCACCGCATGCCGCCAGACGATGGGCATCAGCATGGGCACGGGTGCATTCCGCATCCAACCACCCTTGCGCATGGGGCCATGCTCCCATCCCCCCGGACAGTGATGACCCTGCATCATGCCCGGCCCCATGGAGCCACCCTGCATGGCAGGCGGTGTCTCAGCACCTGCCGCAAAGGCGGGTACTACCGCCAGCGCCATCGTTCCAACCATCCATCCGGATACCACGTGCTTAAATTTTAACATCACTCTGCTCCTCGTCACTCAGGGGGAAAGGTGTGCCCTTTCCGTGGCAGACAAGTTAGCGCCCCGCCCCGGCGGATGCCAGCAGCAAAGTGTCAAGAATTGTGAATGGGGGTGATTGCTTGTCGCTATGGACGCGCATGGCGGTCCACTCCTGAGGAATAGCAACCCTATATGGGATTGCGCGGTACTCCCAATGCAAAACGAACTGAGCCACCTGTTCAGTGACAAAAAAGTTTCATCCTGAGAACTCCGTAA
>JAKAFG010000071.1 GCA_021818125.1 Pseudomonadota bacterium
GGCGTAAAGCGGAAGAGCCAGGACGTTCCCTCTGCCTGCAGAGATTCTTTATGGAACAGACGATACAGATCGCGGTAGCTCTGCCAGCAGCCAGCCGGTCGCCGGTTCTGCAGGATCGCCCGCAATGCCCGCAGCAGGCCGGCAAAGAGCGGCGCCAGAAACGCCACCAGCAGCACCTGCGCCAGTTCCAGCAGTATGGCGGTCATCGCCAGAGCGCCAGCAGGATCAGCAGGGTCAGAAAACTGTAAAGCAGATATAAGGTGATGCGACCCTGCTGCAGGCGCAGCACCTGCGCCGAGAGCCAGAGGACGATGCGGTTCAGGGGTTGATAGATGCCGCGGTACACGGGCTCGCCGATCCGTACCCGCCAGCGGCCGGCATCGTCCGCCTGCCGCTCCGCCTGATACAGTGGGGCGAAGATGCGCAGGAGGGGTTGCACAAAGCCCAGTGGGCTATCCTGCATGGTCGGCGTCCGGACGGGAAAACCGCAGGCCCAGACCGGCACGCGCCGCAAGGGCCGGCCAAAGAGGCTCCAGATCAGGATAAAACCCAGACCCAGGGCGGTCGCCATGCCGAGGAAGAAAATGACCGGACTGTAACTGGCGCGTTGTGCGGAGACTGGGGTCAGCCACAACCCTTGCTGGACGGCGAAACCCTGACCGAGCAACTCCTGCAACACCGGATGCAGTAGATTCAACAGGACACCCGGAAAGAGTCCGAGGAAAATACAGGCGACACTAAGCAGGGCCATGGCCGACCGTTCCCAGCGTCCAGCCTCATGGACATGCCGGGTGCCGCGCGGCTGACCGAGAAAGGCGATGCCGTAAAACTTGACCATGGCATAGGCCGCCAGAGCGACCGCCAGCACGACGCCGGAGGCTGCCAGGGGCAATGCTGCGCTGAGGGTGCTTTGCGGCAGTGCGGGGGATAGCAGAAAGGCTTGCAGGAGCAGCCATTCAGAGACAAAGCCGTTGAGCGGCGGCAACCCGGCGATGGCGAGGGTGCCCAGGAGCATAAAAAATGCGGTCTGGGGCATCTGCCGGATCAGGCCACCCAGTCGATCCATGGCCACGCTGCCTGCCCCGTGCAGCACACTGCCACTGCCGAGAAAAAGCAGGCCCTTGAAGAAGGCATGGTTCAGGGCGTGATACAGGGCGGCGGCCAGGGCCAGTGCCGCCAGGGCATTGAGCCCGTGCGCGCGGAAGATCAGGGCGAGGCCGAAAGCTACCATGATCAGGCCGATATTTTCTATGGAGGAATAGGCCAGCAGGCGCTTCATGTCGGTCTGGACGGCGGCGAAAAGCACACCGAAGAGGGCCGTCGTGAGCCCTACCACCAACACAAAGGGACCCCACCACAGGGCCAGCCTGCCGAGGAAGAGAAAATCCACCCGCAACATGCCATAGAAGGCCATCTGCAGCATCGCCCCGCTCATCAGCGCGGAGACTGGGGCGGGTGCGGCGGGATGGGCATCCGGCAGCCAGATATGCAGGGGGAGCAGACCCGCCTTGGCACTGAATCCGAAAAAGGTCAGGAGAAAGGCGGCCGATGCCCAGAATGGGTTGAGGGGGGCGTGCAGCATGGCGCTGAAAGGCCCGCCCTGGGCTATGGTCGTCCCGGCGAGGATGACGAAGCCCAGCAAAATGGCCAGCGCTCCCAGGTGGGCGATGAGCAGATAGAGGAAACCGGCATGGCGGCTGCCGGCCTCTTCATGCTCCGTCATCACCAGAAAATACGAGGCCAGCGCCATGATTTCCCAGGCGACCAGAAAAGTGAAGGCATTGGCCGCCAGCAGAACCAGCCCCATGCCCAGCAGAAAAGTGTGGTACTGGAGCATGAGCCGACGCAGTGTCGGCCCTGGCAGGGCGCGGAAATAGCCGGTGGCAAACAGAGTCACCGCGAAGGCCAGCAACCCTAGCAGGATCAGGAAAAATCCCGAGAGGGGATCGATCTGGAAAGACCAGGGCAGAGCGGGGAGGGGGCCGCGCAGTTGCAGGTTGTCCGGGGTGGCCGTCAGCGCGGTGAATCCGGCAATGGTCAGTAGCAGGGCGACCACGCTGCTCAGGGGAAAGACCAGCCGACAGGCGAGGGCCGGCCAGCCGCCCAGCAGAAAGCCCAATAGCCCTAGACCCAGCCAGAGCAATAATGCCCCGGTGGCCAGATCCAGCGGCAGGCAGGAGGTCACTGGGCTACCACCACCAGCAGGGTCGTTGCGGAGTGGCCGCGGTTGTGCCAGTTGTGGGGCAGACGCGGATCATAGTAAATGGCGTCGCCTTCCCTCAGTTCCGTGGTCACTCCGGATTGCTCAAAAGCGGCTGTCCCGCGGATGACGATGGTGAACTCTTCTCCCTCGGCACTGGTATAGGGATGTTCCCCACACTCCCCGCCCGGTTCGAGTACCATCAGCAGCGGTTGCATTTTCTTTTGCGGTAGGCCGCGGGCCAGCGGTTCCAGTGAAGCGTGGGAACCGGCACTGTAAAACTTGCGTCGGTCACCGCTGCGCATGATCCATGGCAAACCCGCCGTTTCTCCATCATCGAAAATCGCGACGATGGGGATCTGCAGCGCCGCGCAGATTTTTTCCAGCGTGGCGATGGAGGGGGAGTTCTGTCCGGCCTCTATCTGCGAGAGGGCGCTGGGGGAAATCTCGGCACGCGCCGCCAGTCCGCGCACGGACCAGCCTTTATCCTCGCGGAGTTGCCGAATTTTTTTGCAGACGTGTTCCATGAGAGTGAGTGTACGTTAAAACACGCATCATGCAATCTATTTTGAACGGCATTCCCCTACACGTTGAACAAAAAATTCAACACATCCCCATCCTGCACCACGTATTCCTTCCCTTCCGCACGCATCTTGCCCGCTTCCTTGGCCCCGTGTTCGCCCTTGTACTGAATGAAATCGTCATAGGTGATGGTCTGGGCGCGGATGAAGCCGCGTTCAAAATCACTGTGGATCACCCCTGCCGCCTGTGGCGCCGTGGCCCCCACCGGGATGGTCCAGGCGCGGACCTCTTTGACGCCAGCGGTGAAGTAGGTCTGCAGACCCAGTAAACGGTAGGCCGCACGGATGATGCGGTTGAGGCCGGGCTCCTCCAGCCCCAAGTCCTGCAAGAAAGCGCTTTGCTCCTCTGGCTCCAGTTCTGCCAGCTCTGATTCTATGGCGGCGCAGACAGGCACCACACTCGCATGCCGTTCGGCCGCCCAGGCTTCCAGGGGTGCACGCCAGGGGCCACCCTGCAACTCGTCCTCAGCGATATTGGCAATGACCATGAGGGGTTTCATGGTCAGCAGACAGAGGCTGCGCAGATGCTCTTGCTCCTCGCTGTTCAGGTTCAGGCTGGCGGCCGGCTTGCCTTCATTGAGGTGGGGCAGGAGGCGGGTCATGGCGGCGACTTCGGCCACCGCGTCTTTGTTGCCTCCCTTGGCTTGCCGCGCCACCCGCGCCTGGGCCTTCTCCACGGTGCTGAGATCGGCCAGAATCAGCTCCGTCAGCACCACCTCCAGATCCGCCACCGGGTCTACATGGCCACTCACATGGACCACGTTGGGGTCCTCAAAGCAGCGGGTGACCAAGGCAATGGCGTCTGTTTCGCGGATATGGGCGAGAAACTGGTTGCCCAGACCCTCACCCTGCGCTGCACCGGCCACCAGCCCGGCGATGTCCACGAACTCCATAGTGGCGTGCTGTACCTTCTGTGGTTTGACGATCTCTGACAGGGCCTCAAGACGGGGATCCGGCACGGCAACCAGGCCGACGTTCGGCTCAATCGTGCAGAAGGGATAGTTCTCCGCCGCGATACCCGCCCTGGTGATGGCGTTGAAAAGGGTGGATTTGCCGACATTGGGTAAGCCGACGATGCCGCAGGCCAAAGCCATAAGAAACTCCTAATCGCTATGCAGGGTTTTTTGTGCCGCATCCGTGCGGCCGCTGAGAAAATCGGGAAGTACGCTGAGACTGCGTTCAATCGCCTCGTCAATCAGGGTCTTATCCGCTGCCATTGGAGTGCCAAGCACATAACCGATGACCGCATCTTTGTGCCCCGGATGGCCGATACCGATGCGTAGCCGCCAGTAATCGCGGGTGCCCAGGGCACGGTCGAGATCGCGTAAGCCGTTGTGCCCGCCATGACCACCACCGCGTTTCAGCCGTGCCATACCTGGGGGCAGGTCCAGCTCATCATGCATCACCAGAATCCGTTCTATGGGCACTTTATAAAAGGCCGCCATAGCCTGTACCGGGCCACCGCTGCGGTTCATGAAATCCTGAGGCATACACAGCCCCAGTTCCAGTCCGGAAGCTCGTGCCGTAGCGGCCAGGCAATGCCAGCGCTTCTCCATACGCAAAGACGCCCCGACCCGATCCGCAAGGGTTTGGAGCGTCCAAAAACCGGCATTATGGCGGGTCCGGGCGTATTCCGCGCCGGGGTTACCCAGGCCCGCCAACAACCAGTCCATAAGGCCTCAGGCGGTGGTCTCCGGGGCCTCTTCCGCCTCGGCACCGGTACGCGGATTGTGGATGGAGACGACTTCCTTGTCGTCCTCATGCAGCAAAGGCACCAGGGTCACGCCGACGGGCATACTGATCTGCGACAAATGCAGACTTTCACCCGTGTGTAGCCCGGCGATGTCCACTTCGATGGCTTCCGGTAGGCGATCCACTGGTGCTTCCACTTCCACTTCCACCAGGGCGCGATGCAGTACACCGCCTGCCTTGAGGCCGACACAGGTGCTTTCGTTCAGGAAGTGGACGGGCACATGCAAACGCACCTGTTCGCCGGCATGAACGCGTAAAAAGTCCATGTGCAGCACTTCTTCTTTGTAGGGGTGCATCTGAATGTCGCGGATGAGCGCCGTCTCGTTGCTGTTGGGGAACTGCAGCGTAATAACGTGGGTGTATGCGCGCTCGTCGGGCAGCAGTTTGCGCAGCAAGCGGGCTTCAATACTAAGACCTATCGCGGCCTTGCCATCACCATAAAGCACGGCGGGTACCATGCCGGTACGACGCAGGCGACGGCTGGCACGACGGCCGTTATCTTCACGCGGCTGGGCCGCAATCGCAAAATCTGTCATTTTTGGGACTCCTTATGGTCTAGTGGAATGAGCGGGGCGAGGGTTGACAGAACCTTTCTCCCCAATAGCAAGGCGCGCATCATAATGTGCTGCGGTTTTTTCAGCAACTATTTCCGGTGTTTTTTCATCGGGCTGTAAATAGGCTTTGATTACCGCACGGGCTACCGGCAGGGCTTGCCAGGCGTTGTGCCCGCCATACTCCACCACTACGGCGACGGCGATTTTGGGGTGATGTACCGGGGCCCAGCCTATAAAAAGGGAGTCGTTGTTATAGACGGTGTGGCCATTTTTGTAACCCACCGGTACCTGTGCCGTCCCCGTTTTTCCGGCAATGGTAATGCCGGGAATGCTGACGGTATGACAGGTACCGATTGCGACACAGGCCTCCATACCCTTATGGACGGCATGCATGGCCGCTGCCGGAATGTGCAGATTAACGGGCGGCGCATTGGGAATGGTCGCTGTCTGGCCGGTGTTCGGGTTAATGAAGGCTTTAGCGACCTGAGGCTGAATCAGATAGCCGCCGTTGGCGAGGGCGGAGACCGCGCGGGCTAACTGCAATGGCGTTTCCAGCAAATAACCCTGACCGATTCCGAGAATGACGGAATCTCCCGTGTACCAAGGCGCATGCAGATGCTTACGCTTCCAGGCGGGGGTCGGTACCAGACCACTGGCGCCGCCCGGCAGGTCGATGGGGGGTTTTCTGCCGAAGCCAAATCGCCACAAGGTCTTGTCCTGCAGAGCGATGCCCATCTTCACTGCGAGCTTGTAGTAAAAGACATCCACCGACCAGGCCAGGGCCTTGGTTATGCCCGTGTTGCCAAAACCCGCCCGGTTCCAGTCCCAGTAGGTATGACCGCCGAGTTGGTAGTTACCTGCACAAAATGTATGGAAATCAGGCGTAATCACGCCTTCCTGCACGGCCTGAATGGAGTAGAACGGCTTGGCGCAGGACCCTGGTGGATAGAGGCCATTATCGGCGCGGTTCATCAGCGGACGTCCCCGGTTATCGAGCAGGCTCTGCCAGTGCGCTGTGCTGATGCCATCCACGAACCAGTTGGCATTAAAGCTGGGGCTGGTGACCATGGCCAGTACGGCGCCATTGTTAGGGTCCAAAGCGACGACGGCGCCACGATACCCTTTGCCCTGGAAGGCCCTTGCCCCCGCCTGCTGCACACGCACGCGCAAGTGCGTGAGCAGATTATCTCCGGGGTGCGCGGGGATATCGCGCAGGGTGCCCACCTGTAGGCCGCGTGCGTTGATATCCTTGATCTGATAACCCATGGTGCCGCGTAGCTGGCGTTCGTAATAGCGCTCCAGACCATTCTTGCCAATATAGTTGCGACCAACATAATGACTGGCGTGAAAATCCTTCAGGTCGGTGGCAGTAATAGGGCCGACATAGCCGACGACATGGGAGAACAGTGCGTCGTAGGGATAATGGCGATGGAGCATGGCGACGACCCGCACCCCGGGCAGATCCAGCGCGCGCACGGCGATAGCGGCGATCTGTGTCGATGTCAGACCGGCCTTGAGGACCACCGGATCGAAATCCGGCTTTCCCAGACGCCGGTCCTGAAATTGGCGCATATCGTCTGTACTCAGCCCGAGCATTTGCTGTAGATGCTGCAACGTCTCCCGCAAATGGGGCGTCTGGTCGGGGGTGATTTCCACGGCATAGGTGGGCTGGTTTTCCGCCAGCACCTCACCGTGATCGGCAAGCACCAGACCGCGGGGCGGGGCGACGGGGACGAGAGCCGCATGATTATCATAGGCCAGGGTGCGGAACTTGGAAAAATGCAGCACCTCCAGGTCCATGACGCGCAGTACGACGAGCAGAATCGCCAGCAGCATCAGGCCAGTCGCTACACCGAGCCGGAAGCGAAAGTCGCGATTACGTTTGGCAGGGTCAGAAAGAGGCATAATCGGGAACGACCTGGTTCAGTTTGCAAATGGCTGGGACGCTTCGTACACTCGGAAGCAAAATCCTTGGTGAGATGGGGTGGCGCAGTGTTGGAGTCCCGTTTTGAATCTCTGTTCGCAGAGTTGGAAAGCATTATAACGGATTATCGCGGCTTGCGTCGTCATCTGGAAGGAGACGGGCGTGACAAGCGTTCCCTGCAGGTTCTGCAAAAGCAAATCCAGATGCTCGACGCCGAGAATATCTTGCTGCGGGAACGTCAGGAGGCGGTATGTCTGCGGCTCAGTGAGCTGCTCACGCAGGTGAGCCATTGGGAAAACGAAGGATAGAACCACACAGATGGAGAAAACCGTGCCTGAAGCAACTCGCAGTCCCACCACCAATCACGTCAACATCACTTTGCTGGGGCAAAGTTATCAGGTGCCCTGTCTGCCCGAAGAACAGGCACTGCTTCTGGAGGCAGTGGCACTGTTGAATCAACAGCTCGAAGCCGCCCGTGCACGGGGGCGAATGATCAGTAAGGAGCGCACCGCACTGATGGTGGCGGTCAACCTGGCTGCAGACCTGCAGCGCGTCCGCCAGGAAGTGCGAGTGCGCGATGATCAACTCAATCTGCTGGAAGATCGCTTGCGCCGGCTGGTTGACATGGGTAGGGGGGCAGAGTAGCTTGGATGTTGCCTCCTGCGGGGCGCGAGTGGTCGAGATGATTCCTGAACCAACATTGTCTATCCAGGGGATCCCCAGTCATCACCGTGGTGTGCAGCTCCCTCGTGGAGTAGCCTAAAGCGGTGTGTGGATTCCCACCTGTACACCAGGTTCATGGGGTAGCGGGCCGCACGACCCACGCGGGAGGTTTTTTGTTTCAAGGGCTGGATGAAGTACCAGCGAAAAGCCAATTACGTCGACGGCTGCGCCAGCAGCGACGCGACCTGTCACCTGAGGCACTACAGTGCGCTGCCATAGCGCTCTCTAATCACCTCGTGCGTCTCAACCACTTTCAGCGGGCCCGGCATATCGGACTCTACTGGCCCATGCAGGGCGAAATCAGCCCCTTGCCGCTCATGCAGCACCCGATCGCGGTCAACAAGCATTTTTATCTGCCGGTACTCGCCGGGCAGTTTGCACGTGGCCTCCGTTTTGCGCCTTTTAACCCGCATGCGGCCATGCGCAACAATCGCTTTCGCATCCCGGAACCACAGGTGTCTCCCAGTCATCAGCGTTCCGTACACGAACTGGATCTGCTGATCCTGCCACTGGTTGCCTTTGACGCGGAAGGTTACCGTCTGGGGATGGGCGGCGGTTTCTATGATCGCAGCCTGGCACATTTGCCGCATCGCCGCAGTTGGCGGCGTCCGCGGTTGATTGGGGTGGGGCATGCCTTTCAGGAAGTGCCGCGTGTGCCCAGAGAGCCTTGGGATATCCCTCTGGGTATTGTCTGTACGGAAATGGGTTGCTACAGAATCAGATCATGAAGGTACGGAAGCTCAACGACTTTCCGCCGTTGTTCCCTCTAACCAGGCACGGCGACGTGCAAGGACGACCTCATCCACATCCTCCAGCGATTCCAGCCAGACCGTATCCTGTGGAGGCGGGGCGGGGATCAGTTGAGTTTCCATAAGAATATCATCGCGGAAGAACTGAACACGTAGCGCCGCGCCCGCGGGAGCCGCATCCAGTTGTGGCTGTAATTGTTCCGCTGTAGTCCGGACGCCATCGAGGGCGACGAGAACATCGTCCGGCGACAACCCTGCCTGCTCGCCAGGGCCGCCACTCTGCACATGGCGCAATTGAGCACCCAGCGCGTGCGGACGCCAGTGCGCACCCAGCCAGACCGGCGGGGTTTTTTCGCAGGCCTGTCCGCCCTCATCCTGCGGGCCACAGGCCGCGCGCAGATGGAGCGCAATGCCCATTTCCGCCAACAGTGCGCGCAGCGGTAAGTCGGTTTTCTCCGTGAGCCAGGACTCCAAACGCGCGGCGAGCGTCGGCCCGGCGAGCGCCGCGACCAGATTGATGCATTGGCCTTCCGGCAGCGGTTTAGCGATGCGGCCATAGTCTTGCCACAGCCGGGCGAGCAAGGTGTCGAGACT
>JAKAFG010000072.1 GCA_021818125.1 Pseudomonadota bacterium
GGTCGCCTCAGCCGTGGCGAAGCCATCGCCTATGCCATTGCCTTGATGGGTGCCGCCATTGCCGTACTTGCCTGGGGCACCAACCCCCTGACCCTGGTACTGACCCTGGTGGGCACTGTCGGCTACGGTGTTGTCTACACGCTCTACCTCAAACCCAGCACCCCCTGGAACATCGTCTGGGGTGGTCTTGCCGGTGCCCTGCCGCCGCTGATTGGCTGGACCGCCATCACCGGCAGTCTCGCTGCGCTGCCGTTGGTGTTGGTCCTGCTGGTGTTTGTCTGGACCCCGGCGCACTTCTGGCCCCTGGCCATCTGTTGCCGGGAAGACTACGCCAAGGCCTGCATTCCCATGCTGCCGGTGACCCATGGCGTCGACCGCACCCGCCGGGAAGTGCTGAACTACGCCATGCTCACCTGGATCGTCAGCATGGTACCGGCCCTGCTCACCGGCGACTGGTTATACGGGGCCATCGCCTGGCTTTCCGGCGCGTGGTTCGTAGGCATGGCCCTGCGTCTCAAAGGGCTGCCCGAAGGGCCGGAGATGAACCGCTATGCGCGGCGGATGTTCGCCTACTCCATCTCCTACCTTTTTTTGCTCTTTACCGCCCTGATTCTGGGCAAACTGGTGATGGGCTATGGCTTCTTCTGAGGCCGCCAGGGCCGCTTCCCGCCGCCCTCGCTCTGCCAAAGGCCCGCCCATGAGCCCCTTCGAAAAGCGGGCGGTGGCGGGACTGAGCTTCATCTATGTGGCGCGCATGCTCGGTCTGTTCATGCTCATGCCGGTACTGGCCCTGGACAACGACCAGCTCCGGTACAGCACCCCTTTGCTGATGGGTCTTGCCATCGGGATCTACGGTCTGGCCCAGGCCGCCCTGCAGTTTCCCTTCGGGGTTGCCTCCGACCGTTTCGGGCGCAAGCGGGTACTGGTCTTTGGTCTGCTGATCTTCGTTCTGGGCTCCCTGCTGGGGGCGGTCACCCACAACATCTGGGGCATCATCCTCGCCCGTCTGCTGCAGGGTGCCGGTGCCGTCTCCTCGGTGCTCCTGGCCACCGCAGGTGATCTCACCGGTGAACAGCACCGCACCAAGGCGATGGCCGCCATCGGCGGCAGCATTGCCATCGCCTATGTTCTGGGGATGGCGGTGGGACCCGTTTTTTACGGGCTCTCCGGGCTGACCGGGGTATTTCTGGTGGCCGCTGCGCTGGGCATCCTCGCCCTGGTGCCGCTGTGGAAAGTGATTCCCCCCATTCCCCGCAATCTGCAGCAGCGCATGGGGAGCGGGCGCGACGCCCTGAGGCTATTCAGATACCCCCCGGTTCTGACCGCCAGTATCGGCATCTTCATCCTGCAGATGGTGCTGGGGGCCAGTTTCGTGGTGCTTTCCCCGGAACTGGTCAAGGCCATGCACATTCCGGGCAGCGCCGTCTGGGAAGTGTATCTGCCGGTGATGCTGCTCTCGGTAGCGGGCATGCTCTACCCGGTGATCCACGCCGAGAGGCACAAACAACACGGGCAGATGCTGGTCTTCAGTGGTCTCGCCATCGCGGCGGGCGCGCTGATCATGGGATTGCTTGCTGGGCACTTCTGGCCGGTAGCGATTGGAGCGGTGATCTTCTTCACGGGTTATAACGTGGCCTCGGCGATTCTGCCCTCGATGATGAGCCGCAGCACCACTCGGGAACAGCGGGGTGCGGCCAGTGGCGTTTACTCGCTGATGCAGTTTCTGGGGATCTTCGCAGGTGGTGTGGTCGGTGGCTGGGGGCTGGGCATCGCCGGCGAGCAGGGTGTCTTTTATCTCCTCGCGGCCGTCGGATTGCTCCTCGCCCTGCAAAGCTGGAACGGAAAACGCATGGCACTGTTGCTGGAACCGGATTATTCGCAAAAATTATAAAATGAGTGCGCCAGATGATCTTGAGCAAGACTAGCGAATATGCCCTGCGGAGTCTGATTTATCTGGCCGCTCAGCCATCGGGAAGGCCGGTGCTGAGCCGGGATATCTCTGACTATATAGGAGGCTCCACGCCATGCGTTACCAAAGTATTACGCTGGTTGGCTAAGCGCGGAATCCTGTATTCCGTAAAAGGGAAGGGTGGTGGCTATATGTTGCGCCCTGGTGCCGAGTCCCTAAATATTATTGACGTCATTGAGATTGCCGAAGGACGTCCGTTGGAGATACGCTGCATACTGGGTCATGATTGTGTTAACAACGCTACACCTTGTCCTCTGCATCCACAATGGGAGGCCATACAAAACCGTGAAATAGGCTTTCTCAGGGGGCAAACTGTTGGCGCGATATCGCGGGCGATGTTTTGGGCTGATGCGATGACAGCCGCCGTGCAGTGTTAGGTCCAGACGGGTGCACCGGACCCCGTTCTTTGGCGGCCTGCTCTTCTGTTGGTTAGAGCAAGGCAGGTTTTGAAATTATGATGGGGAAAACCATCTAATGATAGGAGTTCATTATGACAAAGATTTTACGATTTATAACGATGGGATTAGCACTGGCCGCGCCGGTGATGGCACGGTGTGCACCGGCAACTCAGATGGAATCGTTTTATGATTGTGTATTGCCCCCGACCCTGGCAGTTTATCATGACGCAGTCGTTGCCTCCGGACATATGGCCACGGATGTAAGCTTTTTTAAAAATAAAAATCCGGGGGCATCTTTTGATGAGACCAGTTGGCTGTATGCACTGTACGCAAAAAAGAATCTTGGGCAATGCAAAATCCCGAGCGATTCTGCGGACGCCAAAAAGTCGCAATCCATCGTTAATGCGGCAAGAGATATAATAGACGGATACATCGCATTTACATGGTCACCAACACCCATGAGCCTCGCCAGGGAGTGGCCGCAAATAAGGTCAGGATATGATAATATTCGCTCCTCCATAGGTAACGAGTATTATAGAGTCAGTGTTCCTGAAGGAGTTATAAAAACGGATGGCAAATATGAGGCGATGATCCATATGCAGATGGGTCCCATGCGCTGAAAATACGATACCCATCTCGGTTGTCGGGAGATATCGCTGATCTGCGGGGGGGGGCATGAGGTGTGGGCACGGTTATGCCTTAGTTCTGGTTTATGCTTGCCTTGATGTCCAGCGCTTTGGCGATACGGGATGCGTGGATGCAAACATCACTGTTATGAAAATGATTCAAACAGCGGCTGTTGCTGCCAATGCCACCCCGCATCTATTGGAGATATGGCATGAAGGTAAAAATACTTTCTGTGAACGATACCATAGGACTGGTCCACTTCAATGGGCTTCTGAGCCTTGAGGAATGCGCCGAATTGGTAGCGATCGGTAGTGTATCCGACACAAAACCTTCGGTGGTGGTTGATGGTGCTTCCGAGACTGCGTATGAAACGTCCGGGCGCCGCAGTACGGTAGTGGCACCATCCGCTGATGCGTATCCAATAATTCCGGAGATAAGGCGGCGTATCGAATTATTTTCCGGGATTTCTCAGGAGAATCAGGAACCACTGCAGATTCTGCATTATACCCGTGGTGGGAAGTATGACATACACTATGATGCCTTTACGGACGGATCTCCCCAATTGAAGAATGGTGGGAACAGGTTATTAACGGTGCTGTTGTACCTGAATGATGTGGAATACGGTGGGTGGACACAATTCCCGCACATTATGGTGAATATAGTGCCCAACGCCGGATCCGGTATTTTATTCAGGAACACAGATGCGCAGAACCGCCAGTTGCGGGAATCCCTACATGCGGGCATGCCGGTTACTAACGGGGAAAAATGGATAGCCAGCATCTGGATAAGAGAGAACGCGTACATAACACCGTCTGCCAGTCGGGTGGATCAAGTCGTCCGTAGAAAACTGTGACATCCGACGGTTAAGTGTCATCATTGATTTACCCTATAATTATAAGCGTATTTAATAATCAGCGTCGCACGGGGTGCTTATTCATCTTGCGTTGTAAGGACCTTCGGTGCATTCCCAGGCTGCGGGCGGCAGCTGATATGTTGCCATTACACTCCATCAGCACCTTGCTGATATGCTCCCATTCAACCCTGCGCGCTGACAAAAACTCGTTTTTGAC
Organism: Pseudomonadota bacterium; assembly: GCA_021818125.1. Classification (GTDB taxonomy): domain Bacteria; phylum Pseudomonadota; class Gammaproteobacteria; order Acidithiobacillales; family Acidithiobacillaceae; genus Acidithiobacillus. The sequence continues at coordinate 4,065 of JAKAFG010000072.1, forward strand.
CGGCGCCGCAGGATTGCCATCCTTTTCATGTAATCTGGCGATAATCTCATCTGCGTCTGCAGGTTTCGTCAGATAATAGACCGCCCCGAGCTTTATGGCCTCAATCGCCGTTGCTATGCTGGCGTAACCGGTGAGTACAAGGATCCTGATATCCGGGTTGATGTTCCGTAGGGTGGGTATCATTTCCAAACCGGAAACCCCCGGCATTCGCAGATCCAAAACTACGGCGTCTGGCATGTAAAGTTTCGCAACCGCGATTATATCGGCGGTATCATACACAGTTCGTACTTCAAAACCGCGCCTGGAAAACGCGCTTGATAGTACCCGACAAAACGTAATGTCATCGTCCACAACCATAATGTTAGAAACTGGCGTGGCGGCGATATCCGCACTATTTTCCATAGTCCCTACGGTCATTAATTGCTGGTACTTATCAGCAATGAGGTCAGGGGAAATACCACACGGGTACAGGATCCTCCCTCTCTCCGACTGAACAGGGAGACGCTCCCACCCAAACGGTTTATAATGGTAGTCGCTAAAAAAAGACCAAGACCAAGACCATCTTCTTTTTTTGAGAAAAAAGGTTGTCCCACATCCCGGGCTATCTCCGGGGTGACCCCGTGACCAAGATCACAGACATCAATGACGACATCGTGATCGCTACAATGTACGTCTATTTCCACGTAATCAGGCGATTCGTCGGCAGCGTTATTGAAAATATTGGTTAGTGCCTGAGTCAAGGTATGCTCCGCAACAATTTTTGCAGTCGATCCGGAGCCATCTGAACGAAACTCAACGTGAATACCAGGACGAGCATCGCCCCATTTAGTAATGATATCATTGAGGTATTCTTCGATACGTAGCTGGCAACCGCTCGATGCCTGCAACTGGCCGGCGGAAGCAGACATTGTGGCGAGGATACGTTTGCATCGCTGCAGTTGTTCATATAAAATACCCAGGCTTTCCAAAAGATTCGGGGTTTCTTTATAGTCCTGCTGCAGATCCTTGGTTATTATCGTCATAGTGGCGAGAGGTGTTCCCAGTTCGTGGGCAACACCGGCTGCCAAAGCACCTAGGTCAACAACGCGATCCATCATTAGTTTTTCTTCGCGCGCATGGGCGATAGCCTGATCCCGTTCCTGCAGGCTGTCGCTCATGCGCTTGACGAAATAGCTAATAGCGCTGGCAATGATAATAAATTCAAACCACATTCCCCATACGTGCAACTTCATTTCATAAGTGGCAAGAGCATGTAATGGTAGCGGTACGTAAAAGACCATCAATCCTGAATAGCACAACACGGTTATCGCCGCCATTAACCACCCGTATATTTTTGGAAGGGTGGCAACAGCAATAACTAATGGTAACAACAGTAATGCAATAAATGGATTGGTAGGGCCCCCGGAAAAATATAGGAGGGCCACCAAAGTGGCAACATCGACCAGAAGTTGCGCAAAGAACTCATGGTTGCTGATAGGCCGCTGGAAATTAAGACGGACAGTGGTGGCGATGGTTAGGAGTATTTCAATGGCGACTACTGCCGCCAAATGCCGTATGGGTATGTGCCATTTGAGAATGATCGTAACTACGGCGATGGTCATGCATTGGCCGATGACAGCCATCCCGCGCAGCAGCAAAACGCGTTGGAGGTTTAAGGCGCCGTGGGACATGGCGTAGTTAGTAGAATGCATATTAAAAATACACCGTAAGTGACTGGTTAATGGTTACTATAAAATATGCTAAGTACAGGTAAATAACATCGCGAAATACCACTGCACACCCAGTTATAAATGGCTTATAGCCCACTTGACGGCACAACAGGGCCTGACTCATGCAGCATAGCGTGCGATCTCCAGAAAAACCAAGTGCTCCACCGGGGAACGAGCTAACTTGACTATACGAGGTATCATCATATCGGGGTTATCACATAGTTGCAAATCTGTCCAGATTGTAGAGGGAGACATCAAAGGCAGTGACAGCTAGAAATACAGAGCAGCAATATGCACGAATAATAGAATATTAGTATCAGCAAACATATCGATCAAAAAGTAAGCTTTCCGGTGCGGTGTTATTTATCTGACCAGGCTGCCCCGATTACACCGTCGGTTCTCCGACATGCCTGACCAAATCCAAGCTCCAAATGGAATCTGGGGGGGCCTTTAGTAACGATTCCTGCTATCATGGGTAAAACGGTCGACGTCTGACAACGTAAGGGGAATTCATATGACATCCCAAGTTCAAAATAAAAAAATGCGATACCTCGCAGCTCTGGAATCCGCCAAAAGAGCTAAAGAAACCCTCATCAGTATTCGCAAGGTACAAGAACGGAAAACGAAAGTCATCAAGTGCAAGGGCCGAAATCATAAACGATTTATGGTTGGCGGTCTGGCAGATGTCGCGGGAATCCTGGAAATGGATAAAGAAACGCTCCTAGGCGCATTTATGGCGCTTGCCGGGATGGTTAATGATTCCGCCGAGAGCGCTACGATAGCAGCCTGGAAACTGGTCGGCGCTAGTGAGTTGGCACGACACGGGGCTATGCGCCAAAAAGAATGAATGGTAGGCGTCCTCCCCGCCTCCCACCTGCGGCTGCCGCTCTTAAGAGCGGGGAGGACGGGGCTTCTACACCGCAAAGCATGGGCTTTTCGCCCGTTGATGGCGCATGCCAACGGTTTCGTAACGGCAGGGAAATGGCGGCTGACGTTCATACAGGACGCTTATCATCGCTCAAACGCTAGAGTCGGTAGGTTTGTTGATATTCTCGCCAGGCCAGCGTGCCTGCTGCTGCGGGATTTGTGAGTGGCTATGGAAACACCCATGAACGCAGCCCAAGCCAAGGTCGCCAGCGCTGCACATGCATGTTGCACGGCGCTGGCGGGGCGGGATGTCTTCATTACTTCGCGCCACTATAATACAGATTTGCGGGACGGATTTGATGACCTTGCCTGATGGCCATTCAGGGCTTGGAAGCGCCCGGCAGGATCACTATCTCCAAGAGCTTCTCTGTTTTTGCATCAATGGAAATAGTATACATCAGGTCTTCGCGACTAACGTCCACAACATAACGCAGGCCACTACCGCCGGGGGCTTTTTCCAACTTCATACCGGTGACTTTGGCAGTATTCGGGGGGCAGGTCTGTTTGGCGATGGTTTTTGCCTGCAGAGGATGAAAAAAGCCCTTGCTTAGTCGAAATCCGCAGGGCCTACTGGCGTTCATGGCGATGGTTTCCGCCTTGTCCGGGCTGATGCGTGCCTCCGGAGCATACTGCTGGCCCTCATAGGCCCAAGCGGCGGTGCTGCTTATCAAACCGATGGTACCGGCGAGTAGGGCGGTAGCGAAATAGCGTGACGTGAGTTTCATGATGCCTCCTTGTTTACCTGCAGCGCGATTATAACATCATCCCTATATTCCCTGGATGGTAAATATAAGACTAATCCCAACCGCACTTTAGTATAATAGGAAAATTTTCAACGTAAAGAGGATCGCAGCGTTTTCTGAGGCGATTTTACCCAGAGATGCACTACGTTCCGACAGAAGTTGGGTAATTACTCATACGGCCGTCGTAGGTAATGCATATATGCAAAGGCCAATACCAAGCCCCACTCTTCAATGCTGGACGCGGCCACCAGAAAAATGATCGACAAAGAGGAGGGATCAGGATGGCAAACCATAGTTGTAGTATAACCGCGCGTATGGTTGTTGCTAAATCCTCGGTGGGCGGGCCTGCCTCGGCACCGAAAATAACCGCCAATACGTTGTGGCAATACAATGCCGTTGTGCATTCTTGTTGATGATCGAATTATACAGTAAACCCTTACAGATTGAGGCCGCCGGGCCTTTCGCCATTAGCAATCCGACAAGGTCACAAGTTGCGCCTGAACGCAAAACGATGAAGCTCATGGCAGTGCCCGTGATATCCGGGGTGGTACTTGGGGAGGGGGAAGATGATGCACTGGTTTGTGTGGAAAAAGATCCCGTGCTATAAAAAATAAATTGTGCAACGCCAACATCGCCCATGGTGCCCTACGATGCCAACCGGTTCTGAGCGCGTTCTATAGCGTATCTCGCAAGGCGAAGCAGCGATGGCCATCATGCGGAGTATGGACAGTCTGGTATATCCATGAGTAGGGAGGGTGAACAGTTGATCAGGATGCGTTTTATTGTGGCCATATCGCTATGGGCGTGGCTCGGAAGCGCGATGGCTGCGCCTCTTTTGCTTTTTGGTGTTCCTCTGCAGGACGCGACGCGCACGACACTGACGCCCGCTTTAGAGAAAGCAGGTCTTCCCCCTATTCAGAACGGCCCCCAGCAATGGTTCGACACCTACCGGATAAACGGGCAGATGCCACAACTGCAAGGCGCAAGCATGTTTTCTGTGGAATATGACAGACATAACCGGTTTGCGCTTGCCGAGTATAAATTTCCCAGCTTCGGCGACGCTAGACAGGTCCAAAATATTATCACCATGGTTACGTATAAATACGGACGGCCCAGTAGTATAACCGGTGAGATCAACCATGGGCCAGTCATAGCACGCTGGAAAGAGGGCGGTGACATGGAAGTCAAAGTCTGGCGAGGGTGGCCGACAACCACCACTTACATGGATTTGGAAAATGTCGCCATTGTTAATAAGATGCGTGCGGAAGGACTCACCGGTATGTACGGTTCATTGCCTGGCCTGATGGATGCAGCGCCCATCAATGAAAACAAAGAATGGCAACCCCCCTCACCGGTGGAACAGATTGCGCAGGCTAATAATCAAACCGTTCCGACGCTACTCGTATGGGGGGTCATTGCGTTCTTTCTCGTGCCCGCGGTGGGGATGGTCATTTTCGGTCATTTTCTTGCCAGGGTGACCCGCATCCCGCGTTTTAACGTGGCCGCACGCGTTTTCTTCGCCAGACTAGCCCAGTTTTTTCGCAGGCCTGGATGGTTTCTTAAAGGACGGCAGGGCCGCTAACTAGTGTTATGGC
>JAKAFG010000073.1 GCA_021818125.1 Pseudomonadota bacterium
TGCGCAGTATTACCCTCACACCATTTGGTAGCGATTACACATGCAGAATTCGACAAATAATTTGCGCGTCCTCATGGAAATGCGCCCCGCCCTGGACGGCTTTTACGGCATCCCGCAGGAAACCCGTCTGCTCTATGGGGTGCTGTCCACCTTGCCGGAACTGGAATTGTCCGGCTTGCTGCAAATGTCCACGCGCAGCGTGCGCGGCGGGCTTTACGGAAATGCGGCGCTGTCGGAGGCGGAGCGGGTGCATCGCTTTGCGCGGGTGGTGGTGTCCCTCAAGGGCCGCAGCGCGCTGGACTGGAAAGGCGATGTCGTAGAGTGGCTGGATAACTTCCGACAGACCTGGCGCTTGCGGCTTGGCGCCTGGACCGGGCTGGGGCGGATTCCCTTGGGCCACTTCGAGACCCGTTATTTCCGTGATTTTATCTGGCAGGAGCTGTATGGCCGAAGCCTGCCCGCCGCCGATCGGGAACAGGTGCTGCTGGGCGACTATCGGGTTTGTGGCTATCCGTGGCGGCGCATGCATCTGGTGGGGATCGAGCGGGCGCAGGTGTTGTCCCGCTCCCGTTATCCGGTGCTGGATACCAGGGGGCTGGATGTGTTTGTGGCGCAGACGCCTTTTCCGGGGCGGGTGAGCCGGGGGACGGCGCTGGTGGTGCATTACCACGACGCTATCCCGGTGCTGATGCCCCATACCATCTCCGACCGTGCCTTTCATCAGGCCAGCCATTTTCAGGCTATGGCCGCGAACGTGCGCTCCGGCGCCCGCTTCGTCTGCGTATCCGACGCCACCCGCCGCGATCTGCTGAGTCTTTTCCCCGAGGCGGAGCCGCTGGCCCACACTATCCACAACATGCTGCCCGCGCACTATTATCCGGCGGAACCAGCGCCCGAGCGGGTAGCCGACATCGTCCGCCGTCATTTGCATGGCGAGTTTGAGGGCAAGATCAGAGGTAAGGCAAAGGTCTTTCGCCTCGCCCGCGCATTTGAAAGCGAAGAAAAGAAAACCGCTTTCTATGCGCGTGTGCTGGGGCCGGGCAGCCGCTTCGTGCTCATGGTGTCCACCATCGAACCGCGCAAGAATCACGCCCGCCTGCTGGAAGCCTGGGAGGCCCTGCGCGGCGCTGCGGACCCCGATCTCAAGCTGGTGTTGGTCGGCCATATCGGTTGGGATTATCAGACCGCTCTGGAGGGCTTTTTGCCGTGGATCGAGCAGGGCAGCCTCTTTCTGCTCCACGGCGTTCCCGCCGATGCCCTGCGCCTGCTCTACCGGCAGGCGGTGGTGACGGTTTGTCCCAGTGTCGGCGAGGGCTTCGACTTTTCCGGTGCAGAGGCCATGCGCTGCGGTGGCGTGGTCGCCGCCTCCGACATTCCGGTGCACCGTGAAGTCTACGGCGATGCCGCCTGCTACTTCGACCCCTACAATACCGCCAGTGTGGTCGAGGTGTTGCGGCAGATTATCTGCAGCCCTGATGCTGAAAGCTTGCAAGCTCGCCTGCGCGCGGAGGGTGCAGAGCAAAGTGCCCGCTATCTGCCGGAGCGAATCTTACCCCAGTGGGAAGCGTTCTTGCACAATTTGAACGGTTAGGCTAAACGAGATTACTTTGCCGCCCGCCGCAAATCGGCCTCGGCCATCATCTGCACCAATGCATCGAAACTGACCTCACGTTTCCAGCCTAGTTTCTGATTAGCTTTGGCGGGATCGCCGATCAGCACATCCACCTCGGCAGGTCGGTAAAAAGCGGGATTGACGCGGACGATGGTCTTTCCGCTTTTCCGATCGACGCCTTGTGTTTGCTCGGCTTCACCCCGCCACTCCATATCAAACCCGGCATGCACAGCCGCTTTTTCGACAAACTGCCGTACCGTCCAAGTCTCACCAGTGGCGATCACATAATCATCTGGCTGCTCCTGTTGCAGCATCGCCCACATGGCGCGCACATAGTCTCCGGCAAAACCCCAGTCGCGCTTGCTGTCGAGATTGCCGAGTTCCAGTACGTCCTGCAGGCCATGGCGAATACGCGCCAGGGCCACGGTGATTTTGCGCGTCACGAACTCGGTGCCGCGCAGGGGGGACTCGTGATTGAAGAGGATGCCGCTGGAAGCGTGCATGCCAAAGCTCTCGCGATAGTTGATGGTAATCCAGTGGCCATAGAGCTTAGCGACGCCATAGGGGCTGCGGGGATGAAAGGGCGTGCGTTCCGACTGGAGCGGCTCCTGAATCTGGCCGAACATTTCACTGGTGGATGCCTGATAGAAGCGGGCCTTGGGATTGACGATGCGGAGGGCTTCGAGCATCTTCACCACGGAGACTCCTGTCACTTCCGCCGTGAGGATGGGCTGATCCCAGGAGGTGGCCACAAAGCTCTGAGCACCCAGATTATACACTTCTTCGGCTTTCGACTTTTCCAGGGCGCGGATCATGGAAGACGGATCAATCAGATCGCCATCCAGCAAATGCACCTGACCGGCGATGCCCAGTTCATGCAAACGGCCCGTGGTATCTGTCCCGCGGCGGGCGATGAGGCCGTAAACTTGATAGTTTTTTTCCAGGAGCAGCTTAGCCAGATAGGCACCGTCTTGGCCGGTGATGCCGGTGATGAGGGCGTGTTTCGTCATTGTAGTTGTTCCTTCCAATCGTTGAGTAAATCCTGAAGGCTTTCTTCTACGGATATCACTGGTTGCCAGCCGGTGTCCCGATGCAACGCCTCAAAACTGGCGACCATACGACGCTGTTCGGCCCGGCGCAAGCGAGTCGGGTCTTGTTCAATCGTAGCATCGACACCGGCGAGGGTGATCAATTGCTGCAACAGGTCGCGGATACTGTATTCCCGCCCTGAGCAGACGTTATAGATCCCGCCATTCCGGCCGAGCTCCAGCAGCAGGCTATAGGCACGCACCACATCGCGCACGTCGGTGAAGTCTCGGGTGACGTCGATGTCGCCGACCTGCAGGACCGGCGCACGGCGGCCCAGGCGGATTTCCGTCACCTGCCGGGCAAAGTCGGCAATGGCGAAGCGCGGGCTCTGGCTGGGTCCAATATGGTTGAAAGGCCGCACCATGACGATCTCGAAGCCCGCCGTTTGGCTCCACTGATAGCACAGCGCCTCGGCGGCCACCTTGCTCACGGCATAGGGGTTGCGGGGGTGCAGGGAGTGATCTTCGCGCACCGGCAGATTTCGCTCCTCCACTTGCCCATAGGTGTCGCCCGAGCCGACGAAGAGCATCCGCCCTTTGAACTCCGCAGCCTGCAGGGTCTCCAGCAGATTCAGGGTGCCATAGAGGTTGATGTCGAAGGTCTCGCGGGGGTTCTCGAAGGCGGCCGGCACGAAACTCTGGGCCGCCAGGTGCAGGACGGTGTCAGGTTGGATGGCGGCCACTGCGGCAGTCAGGGCTGCGCGGTCGCGCAGATCCAGCCCGTCGGGCAATGGTATGCAGGGCAACGCCGCCCGCACGTACCGGCCGACGAAGCCGTTGGCACCGGTGAGCAGAAGTTTCATGTGTCCATCATTCCTCTTCAGTGCACCATCGCTTGTCAGCGATCCTTCCGTTTACGTATCGTAGCCATGCCGGTTAAGGAGTTCTTCGTATGTCTCAAATTCTGTGTCTGGATTTTAGTCGATGCAGGAGGGTGCCACAAGGCGGCGTCAATTGATATCACATTCCTGAATGTAAGGGAAGGAGGGAGCGTATGGCCATCACTGATTGGCCGGCGGACGAGCGTCCGCGGGAAAGACTGTTGCAAAAAGGGGCGGCGACTCTGTCGGATGCAGAGTTGCTGGCGATATTTCTGCGGGTGGGCGTGGTGGGCAAGAGTGCGGTGGATCTGGCCAGGGACTTGCTGCAGAATTTTGGTAGCCTGCGGGCATTACTCACCGCGTCTCACCATGATTTTTGTGTGCATAAAGGGCTCGGGGATGCCAAATACGCGCTCTTGCAGGCGGTGCTGGAAATGGGCAAGCGTCATCTCGCCGAGGAATGGCAGCGAGGAGACAGTCTTGATTCGCCGCAGCGGGTGCGACAGTATCTGTCTGCCACTTTGCGCGACCGCTGCCGTGAGGTTTTTGCCGTGATCTTTTTGGATAATCGCCATCGGGTGCTACGCTTCGAGGAGATGTTCCTGGGGACCATTGACGGCGCTACTGTGCATATTCGCGAAGTGCTGAAGCGTGCCCTGGAGTTGAATGCGGCAGCCCTCATCGTTGCGCACAATCATCCTTCCGGCGTGGCGGAACCCAGTGCGGCAGATCTTTCCCTCACCCGGCGTTTGGATCAGGCCATGCAACTGGTTGACCTGCGCTTGCTGGATCACTTTATAGTCGGCGACGGCGAACCCTTGTCCCTGCGCGAACGGGGGGGCTGGTGAAAAAAAACAGCGCACTTTGGCGACGTGCCTTTTTTGCGGGGCATGGGCTGTGGGTCGCTGCCCGTGAGGAAGCCAGTTTTCGGGCAGAGTTGTTGGCAGTCGTGGTGGGCGTGATCCTTTTGTACTGGACCCAGGCATCGCTCATCTGGTGGGGGGTTGGTATTTTGCTCATGGGTGCAGTGCTGGCGGCAGAGCTGCTGAACAGCGCCGTAGAATCTCTCGCTGACCTGGTAAACCCGGAATATCACCCCCTGGTGGCGCGCGCGAAGGACTATGGCGCGGCGGCGGTGCTGGTGCTGAGCATCGCTGCCGTATTGATTGCCGCGTTGTTGTTGTGGCGACGCTTTCATACGACGGGGTTTTGAAATTTGCGCGGACCACAACGCTGGGAGTTGTTGGCTTTATTGCTGCTCGGTCTGGTGGTGGCAGCGTTGCTCTGGCTTTATGCGGGTGATTTTCTGGCGGGTGTGCTCTTGCGTCGGATGGCGCTGTTGGATGCCCGTTGGGAGGCGGAGATTCTGCGGTCCCGGGACCCTGTCTGGCAGCCGTTCTGGGCCGGGGTGACCCGGCTTGGCGGCCCAGATTTTCTGCCCTGGCTGGTGGCAGGGATGGCGGCTGCCTGCTTCGCTGCATGGCGTTTTTTCGACGGCATTCTGCTGGTTTCAGGCGCGGTAGTATTCGCCGTGCTCGTTCAGTTGGTAAAAGTGACTACGGCACGTGCCCGGCCTCCGACCGCGACAGAAATGCTGTCGCCTGCGTTCCCAAGCGGGCACGTGAGCCTCAGTGTGGTGGTCTATGGCCTTCTGGCCCTGTATTTTCTTGCCACGGTGCGGCATCGCGGCCTGCGTCTGGCGATGGTGACATTGCTCGCGGCATTGGTCGCAGCCATCTCCTGGAGTCGCCTGATCCTGGGGGTACATTGGCCTAGTGATGTGTTCGGGGCGTGGTTGCTGTCCGGGTTATGGCTGGGCCTGCTCTGGGGGGTCTGGCAAACTTATCGTTACCGACATCCACGATACGTACTAACCGATGCGCAACAGATTTGGAGCAGATTGGCCTTGGGATTGCTGAGTGTCGCCGGACTGGCCGTGATGGGGCATGTATTGTCATTCTGATGAAGCTGGCGCGCGCGTCACATCGGCACCTGCGATTTTACCCAGGCTGCAGATGCGGCTTATAATGAGACGAGATGACGGGGTGGGCCAGGGGTTATAACCGGGTTGTTGCTCTTTACTGCGTTAAGGGCTTTGCTTTCGATATACGGAGGCTCTGGGGGAAAGGATGAGTGTCAGTGCGGGGGTAACCATCATTGCCATTGTCATGATCATTATTCTGTTGATCATCGCGGTGACGGCGGCTGTGCTGATACGGAGCCACTTGCGTCTGGAAAGACTGTTGGCCAGGGTTGAACAGGACGTCGGACCGCTGGTGTTTGATATCAAGGTGGCCTTGGCGGACATTAGATACATCACCCAGACTGGACGCGTACAGATGGGGCGGGTGGATTCCACGCTCAGATATCTGAGTGAGGAGATCATGGACACGACGGATGCCTTGGTTCGGCCGGTTCACGAGCTGGGGCTGTGGTACCGGGCGCTGCGCACAGGATGGCGTTATTTTTCCCGGAAACATTAGCTGGAAACAGCGAGGAGACGACAATGAAGAATGCAGAAGGCTTTGTTATCGGCGTGCTGGTTGGCGCGGTCGGCGCCCTGTTGCTGGCTCCGGCCAGTGGCGCAGAGACACGCCAGGAATTGCGCCGCGCTATGGATAAGGGACGGGATCGCTTGCGCAATATGGAGTCGCTGGCCGAAGAGCGTATCGGCGTGCTCATTGATGAAATCCAGGAGAAAACCGCACGCCTGATGGATGCGGGTGGTGACTTGGTCGAGTCCAAACGCCAGGATCTGCTAGAGGCTATTCAGGTGGCCAAGCGGGCATTGGCAGAGGAGCGGGATATTCTGACCCGGGCCAGCCGGGCGCGCCGTATTGAGGCACAGGAAACCGATATCTAAGAACGCTTGATATGGCCCTGTGACTTTTTATGGTGTAATCAATCATTTCATGGCGCGGCGCCGGACTGGGACGGCTATGATGAGCGGGCCAATTTTTTAAGGAGATATACATGGCTGATAAATTGTTGATGGTTATGGTGAACACCGATCCATCCAACCCCCAGGAGTTGGGTGCGCCTTTCTTTCAGGCGACGGTGGCTGCCGCGATGGATTTTGAGGTCGAAGTGGTGCTGACCGCCCGCGCTGGCGAGCTGGCCAAGAAGGGTGTTGCGGAGAAAATGTTTGTTATGCCGGGCAGCCCCAAGAGTGTCTATGACTTTATCAAGGATGCCCATGAAGCGGGCGTGAAGTTCTTTGTCTGCACCCCGACCCTTGAGTTGTGGGAATGCACCAAGGAAGACCTGATTCCCGAAATCCAGGACATCGTCGGTGGCGCTTATGTCATTGAGCAGGCCATGGACGACGACGTGGTCACCTTTACCTACTAGTGCCATTATGACACCTACCCATTTAGGGCCCGCTGAGCATCTGTTTAGCGCGGAAGAGGTGGAGACGGCCATCCAGCGGATGGCCGTTGCCATTAATAAGGACCTGGAACATCTGACGCCGCATCGCCCGGTGGTGTTGCTTTGCGTGTTGACGGGTGCCGTCGTGGTGGTCGGTCAACTGATGCCTCACCTGCATTTCCCTCTGGTGCTCGACTGTGTACAAGTCGGTCGCTATGGTGCGGAAACCAGTGGTGGCACCTTGCAGTGGCGTACGCGCCCCAAAGAACCATTGGCCGGTGCTGTGGTTTTGTTGGTGGACGATATCCTTGATGAGGGCATCACCCTGCAAGCTTTGCAGGAATACTGCATGGCGGAGGGCGCTGCCGCCATTCATACGGCGGTGATGGTGCGGAAAGTCCGTCCTCGCGCGGTTGATGTGCAGGTGGACTATGTGGGGCTGGAAGTGCCGGACCTCTTTGTGTTCGGTTACGGGCTGGATGCCCGCGGCTTGGGGCGGAATGCACCGGGTATTTTTGTTTTGCCGGAGGGCGGCTGATGGGTGTGGTGGGCATTATCGGTGGCAGCGGTCTGACCCGGCTCAAAAATTTGCAGATTCGCAACCGGCGGGTGATCCGCACCCCCTTTGGTGAGACTTCTGGCCCGCTGACTTTTGGCCAGCTCGGTGGACAGGAGGTGGTGTTTATTGCCCGCCATGGCTATGGGCACACTATTCCTCCACACCGGGTCAATTATCGCGCCAATATCTGGGCGCTGCACCATGTCGGTGTGACGCATGTTATCGCGGTGGCGGCGGTGGGTGGAATCACGGCAGCCATGCAGTCAGGCGTCCTCTGTCTGCCTGATCAGATGATTGATTACACCAGTGGGCGTCCCAGCACCTTCTTTGAGGGTGGGGAAAGCATGGTGGTGCATATCGACTTTTCTGAGCCCTATTGTCAGCGGGTACGTGAGCGTCTGCTGCAGGCGGCGGGATCTGCGGATATCGTGGTTATTGACGGCGGCACCTATGCGGCTACCCAGGGGCCGCGCCTGGAAACCATCGCCGAAATTCGCCGTATCGAAAGGGACGGTGGAGATGTGGTGGGGATGACCGGGGCTCCGGAATCGGTACTGGCACGGGAAATCGGTCTGTGCTACGCGCCCTTGTCGCTGGTGGTCAATCCGGCGGCGGGCAAGTCGGCGGAGCCGATTACCATGGAAGCCATTGATGCCGTTATGCACGAGGGAATGGGGCGGGTGCGGAAAGTGCTGGAAAATGCCGTGCCGTTGCTCGCGGACTGTCGGCAGTGCAGTTGTACCACTTCTGTGGGACCGGAAGCCCTCAAGCATTTGCATAACAAAAAGTAACCAATGAATGGTTCGCGTCGATGGCACCCTCTGCTGCCGACACATCGCGGAAGCCATCAGCGCATGGTGACGAATTCCTCGGAACTGGTGGGATGGATGGCAATGGTGTCATCAAAATCCTGTTTGGTCGCGCCCATGCGCAGGGCTACCGCAAAACCCTGAAGCATTTCGTCCACACCGTCACCGATGGCATGCAGGCCAACAATCTTTTCTTCCCGGCCCACCGTGACCAGCTTCATCGCGGTTTTTTCCGGTTCCGCCGAAAAGGCGCGGAGCATCGGGGTGAAGGTCGTCTGGTAGACTTTGACTGCTTCTTCTCCATATTGCTTTTGGGCGGCTGCCTCGCTGAGCCCGATGGTCGCGATGGGGGGATGGCTGAAGATCACGGTGGGTACCAGATGGGTATCGAGATGACGCTCTGTCTGAGCGTCGAAGAGGCGATCGGCGAGACGACGCCCGGCGGCGATGGCGACGGGCGTGAGTGCTGGACCAGCGGTGACATCGCCAACCGCATAGATGCCGGATGCCTGGGTATTCTGGAAAGCATCCACGGGGATAAAACCCTGCGGGTCAGCGGCAATGTTCGCGATCCCCAGGCCAAGGTCGGCGCTGTTCGGGCGGCGACCGATAGCCCAGATGATGGCATCCAGCCCACCGAGG
>JAKAFG010000074.1 GCA_021818125.1 Pseudomonadota bacterium
CGGCCGAAGCGGGTGCTCGCGCAGCCATTCCAGAACGGCATCGCTGAGCCACTCCAGACGGTCGCCATGGAGGACGATAAAGCCCGGTTCGATTTCCGGATGACTCATGCAGGGGTGGGTACAGCGCCAGGAACGGCGGCTGCCTTCAGACTGTGCAGGTCCAAGTCTCTCTCCAGCAGACCAGTCTCCCGCCACTGGGCGAAGAGCGTGGTGCCCGGCATGGGGGATTCACGCACTGTGGCGAAAAGGCGGAGGCCAAGGCCATCTGGCACGATCATCTGCACGACATCCTCCGCGTCACGATAAAGGGGACTGGTTTCCGGCACATATCTGGTGCCGTCGTGAAGGACGGGTCGAGGATCAAACCTTGCACCACCGGGTGATGCTATTGTAGCAGAGCATGCACCGGGTTCAGAACGGCGTATGATGCACGATCTTTTTGGTGAGCGGCAGCAGAATTTGCAGACTACTCCCGCATTGGGCCTATATATAGTTGTCTCTGTGAGCTGGTTAAACCCTATATTCAGGAGATGGTCATGAAAAAAGTATTGGGTGTTTATGATGCGCCACGTCCCCACTGGGTGGGGGACGGTTTTCCGGTGCGCTCCATGTTTTCGTATCACAGTCACGGCAAGGCGCTCAGCCCCTTCCTGCTGCTGGACTACGCCGGTCCCATGACCTTTACGCCGACACAACAGCCACGGGGGGTGGGGCAGCATCCGCATCGTGGCTTTGAGACGGTTACGATTGTGTATAAGGGAGAGGTGGCGCATCGTGACTCCACCGGGCAAGGCGGGGTTATTGGTCCCGGCGATGTGCAATGGATGACCGCCGGATCGGGGATTCTGCATGAAGAGTTCCACTCCCCGGCCTTCACGGCCGCGGGTGGCGAGCTGGAGATGGTGCAGCTTTGGGTCAATCTTCCAGCCAAGGAGAAGATGACCGCGCCCGGTTATCAGGCCATTGTCGATCGGAATATCCCGGAGATCGCGCTGCCCGGCGCCGCCGGAACACTGCGGGTTATCGCCGGTGTGTATGCCGGACAGCGTGGTCCGGCCAGCACTTTCTCGCCGATGCATATATGGGACCTGCGCCTGAAGGCGGGCAGTGTGAGTACGTTATCCGTGCCCGATGGCTGGAGCACTGCGCTGATCGTGCTCCGGGGAGCCGTGCAGGTGAACGGGGATAGTGTAGCCCATGAGACGCAAATGCTGGTGCTGGACGCGGCAGGCCAGGAGTTTTCCATTGAAGCTAACAGCGATGCCAGCGTCCTGCTCTTGAGCGGTGAGCCGATTGACGAACCCATCGTTGGCTACGGCCCCTTCGTGATGAATAGCGAAGGTGAAATCAAGCAGGCCATCGCGGATTTCAACAGCGGGCGCTTCGGAGAAATGACTCCGTAGCTAGCGTCTATGATGTTGCAGGGTCAGTAAGGGCGTTCACGCGGCGATTTGTCTTCGGATTTTTAGCTGATGCAGTACTCGGTTGGCATGGCAGACATGGCAGGGGCTGGGTATTCCCGAGAATCATTATGTGGTAGATGCGTTTAACGCTGAGAAATAAATAATCCGTGAATCGACAGAAAGGAGATTAATAAATGGAAAAAGCGGAAGTCGCACTCAATAAACGCGAACGCCGCGCCGTATTTTCGCTGGCAGGCATTTTCGGGTTACGTTTGTTGGGCCTTTTTTTGGTACTGCCGGTGTTTTCGGTTTACGCACACGGGTTAAAAGGGGCATTTGAACATCCGGTGCTCATTGGTATCGCTATGGGTGCTTATGGTTTGACCCAGGCGATTTTTCAGATTCCCTTTGGCAATCTTTCGGATAAGTGGGGACGCAAGCCGACTATTGCGGCGGGTTTGGTCATTTTCGCCATTGGCAGTGTAATTGCGGCACAAGCAACGAGCATTGAATGGTTGCTCATTGGACGTATTGTGCAGGGCGCTGGTGCTGTCGCCGCCGCAATTATTGCGCTGACAGCCGATCTGGTCCGCGAAGAGCGCTGGACCAAAGCGATGGCGGTGATTGGGATTACCATCGGCATCAGCTTCAGTATTTCGCTGGTACTATCGGCGCCGTTGGCGCACTGGATTGGTGTCAGTGGTATTTTCTGGCTGATGGCGGTTCTCTCCTTGCTGGCTATTGCGGTGCTCTATCTGGTGATTCCGGAGGCGCCTGCCCAGTTCCATCGCGATGCGGAAATGAACCCGGCGATTCTCAGTACCGTACTGCGTGATCCGAGCCTGCTGCGCCTCGATTTTGGTATTTTCTCTTTGCACACGGGGTTGACGGCCATATTTGTTGTGTTGCCCCTGGTGCTGATTGATCCCGCGCATCCGTTGCTGATCCTCAGCGATCAGTGGATGCTGTATCTGCCCGTGATGTTGTTGTCTTTCATCGCCATGCTGCCGATGATCATCGTTGGCGAAGCCAAACGTAAGCTGAAAGAAGTATTTGTTCTGGCGATTGCTATCCTGTTGGCCTCAGTTATATTGATGGCCCTTTCTGCACATAACTTGTGGTTGATTGCGATCGCGCTGTTTCTGTTTTTCGTCGGCTTTAATGTGCTGGAGGCGAGCTTGCCGTCGTTGGTGGCCAAATTCTGTCATCCGGGTGCCAAGGGCACGGCAACCGGGGTCTATACCACATCGGAGTTTTTCGGTGCTTTTTGTGGTGGTCTGTTAGGCGGCCTGCTCTATATACCGGGACAGCGTAATTACAGTGACATTTTCTGGGCGGTAGCTCTTATTTATGGGATTTGGCTGGTGGTAGCGCTCACGATGCAGCGTCCCCGTTATCTGGCAACGCGTATTTTCCCACTTTCACCGGGCGCTCCTGCACAGCAAAACCTGGAAGAGCGCCTGCTGCAGTTGCCAGGAGTTGCTGAGGTGGCGGTTTTCCCTGATGAGGCTGCCGTTTACTGCAAGGTGGATAGTAAGGTCTATGACGAAAAGGCTATTTTGAACGTGTTAGCGGCAGGTTGGACCGGCCCAGCACGGGCAAGTCGGGAGGCGCGTCGCACCAGCGCAACGGCTAGTTGAGATCATGCGGTCCAATGGGGGTTATAAGGCTACCTTCTAGGCGATAGGCATGGCCGAATCCCACTACCAGACGCCCGCTTACAGGATGGAGGCGAAACATGCGGAAATCCGGGAGTTCGGCCAGCCTGTCCACTATGGGGCCAAACTGGCTATTGAATCGGTCCATCAGTTCCTGGCATGTATGTGTGTCACGGAATATTTCAGTGACATTGCAGGTATAACTCACCCGTTTGCGTGCAAAAATTTGTAAAGCGTCTTTTTCGTCTTCTATCAACATGATTCCTGTTGGTTTATGACCTGCCAAGTGGGGTGTATGAGGCGCCATGGCACTCACCAGAACATGGAACTGGCCTACATCGTCATGAATGAATGGCGCAGGCGAAGCTTGTGGAATTCCATTCGCATCCATGGTGGCCAACAGCAATGAGCGGCAGTTGGCCAGCAAATTGGCGACTTCGGTTGCGGGGTCTATCATGTTTGTCCTCCGAAGCGGGTAGCGAAACCATCGTGTGCGATCATTCCCATGAACCGTGGCACGGAGCCATTACCGTAAAATAGCATTCTTCACGCATAGCTTTTCACCCTTTTTTAGTATTGTATGTATAATCTGTTCACCATGGAAGTGGTGAGCTAAGCATGGGTATACCAGACAGGGGCCAAGGTGAGACAAAAAGTGAAAGTTCACTCGGGAAGCCACTTTTTACTCAGTATCTGAGTGTCCATAACATGCCTCCTTCTGCCTTACAAATCCCCCCAATCCGGCTCCGCCAGGCGGAAGCTATCCTCCTGATGCTGATAACGGCGTTCCCAGGGCCGCGGCGTTAACTCTTCCCTAGTTTGCTTGACCGCGAGTACTTGGTGCAGGGCCGACCAGTTACGCCAGAAGGCATAGGCGCAGCCCGCCATATAGATGGCCCAGATGCGATAGCGCTTGTCACCCACCATGGCAACGGCTTCTTCCTTGTGTGCTTCCAGGCGTCGTACCCAATGGATGAGGGTCTGGGCGTAGTGGGGGCGGAGGTTTTCCACGTCCAGGACTTCCAGATCCTGCCCCGCCATTTCCCGTACCAGGCGCCACAAATGCGGGATCTCGCCGTTGGGGAAGACGTATTTATCCATGAAATCGCTGCCGGAATGATGCCCGTCTTCGTCATCCTGCTGGCTGGCGGTGATGCCATGATTCATCACCCAGCCGCCTTCCTTGAGCACCCGGTTGATGACGCCAAAATATTCTCCAAGCTTGGCGCGACCGACGTGCTCAAACATCCCTACCGAAGACACCTTATCGAAATAATCCCGTTCGGGAATGTCGCGGTAATCCTGCAGGCGGATTTCTACGTGGTCCGTCAAGCCCTCGCGTTCCATGCGTTCCTTGGCGTAGGAAAACTGCTGCTCGCTGAGGGTGACCCCCACGCCCTGAATCCCGTAATGCTTTGCGGCCCAGTTCAGCAGACCACCCCAGCCGCAGCCGATATCGAGGAGCTTTTCACCGGGCTGCAAATGGAGTTTGCGACAGATGTGGTCCAACTTCTGCTCCTGCGCGGTGTCGATATCTTCTGCGCCGGTCTTGAAGTAGCCGCAGGAGTAGACCATGTTGCGGTCCAGCCAGAGCCTGTAAAAGTCATTGGAAACATCGTAGTGGTAGTGAATCGCCTCGGCATCCTGAGATTTGCTGTGGGCGGCGTGATGCTTGCGAAAAATGCCACCTCTGGGCTTTTTGGTGGGGAAGGCGTCGCTCAGCCCTTCCGCCACCGCGAGAATATCCTGATAGCGACCATCAAGGCCGATGCTACCTTCCACGTACCCTTCGCCGAGCACGTCCAGGGCACTGCCCATGAGCATGCGCGAGATGAGTTTGGCGGAACTGATGCGCATGGTGACGCGGATGTCCTGGTTGAAAGCGTATTCATGGCCATCCCAGAAGAGGATGCGCAGAAACAGCGGTTTCCCATTGAGATTCTTTTTGACGTGGTCCAAAAAGTTGGTGCGTAGATCTTTCACGTTGCGACTCCTGTTCTTTCAAAATGAATGGCAGAAATACCCAGTCATAAGCGCGAACATCTGCCTCGGTGAAGTATAGAACACCCTCGGTCATTCAAACGTCTGTGTAATGATGGTTCATTCGCAACTGCAATCAGCCTCCCAGCGCAGAATATGGCCCGGTGGTACCAATTCCAGCAGGTGCGGCATTACCGCATCAACGGTCTCCGGTTCATCGAAAAACTCCAGTACCAGCGGCAAATGGACATTGAGGCGCAGAACATCGTCGGCATGTACCACCCCCTTGCTGCCAAAGCCCGCGATACCGCGAAAGGCGGTGACACCATGCACCTTGTACTGATCGTGGAGCATACGAAAGATCTTTTCCATCAGATTGTGCCCGTCATGTTTATCGCCTTCTTTAATATAAATGCGTACTACAGATACGGTGGTCATGATTCACCTCTCAGATACTGCGGGAAACCCAGGCCCCAGCAAAAGCGGCACCGACGCACAGAAACAGTGATGTAAACATATACAGCAGGCCCTTGACGGCCTCGCCATTTTCAAAAAGCACCAGGGTTTCGAGGGAGAATGTCGAAAAAGTGGTGTAAGCACCCAGGCCGCCGGTGAGCATGCCCGTGCGCAATTCCGGACTCACAGAAATACGTTCCAAGGTCTCAAAAAACAGAAAACCCATGATAAAACAGCCCAGGACATTGATACTCAGGGTGGCCCAGGGGAAACCGCGGCCGAATACCGCCTGCACTAGCAGGGTTTGACCATAACGTGCCCAGGCGCCGAGGACGGCAAATAGCGCAATAAAGCCGAAAGTGGCAAACATCTCTACTCCTTCATATTACAAATAAAAGACACCGGCAAAAATAACAAGTAACAATATCTTGATATAACAATTGAGCGAGCCGGATGCCGGAAGTCTATACCAGCAAGGCCAGCAGCGGTCCGAAGTATTCCAGAATCCGCGCCTCGTCGATCATGTAGATATCATAGGAGATGGTCAGCACCGGGATCAGCATCGGCACGATGAGCATGGCGGTAAAGAAAGGCCACCACCGGCGCCCAGAAAAACACCCAGGACGCAGATTCTGGTATCAGCAGGGTTTTGTGGAAGAGTTTCCAGAGATCCTGATAGGGCTGGAAGATGGACGGCCCTTGTCCGCGCTCTTCCATGGTGACAATGAAGTCGCGCAGAAGCGGTGATAACCATATCACCGTCAAGACCTGTCCACCCTGCGGGACGATATCGTCGAGCATGCCTTCCCCTTTATATGGCTTCCAACTCCCCACCGCCCGATCTTGCGATCAGGATCAGTAGCAGTCATTAGCCTATAAAGGCGGTTATTGGGCGGACTCCATCGCCACACGTTTTATTTATGTTAGTAAGGCGCGATGGCGTGGTCAAGACTTTTCGTGCGCGGGCTAATCCGCAACAGGGCGATGTTTTCATGGTTATAGATCTCATAGCGCTGCATGACGGTCTGCTGCTGGTACGCTGCGGGCACGGCGGCGCGGACTGCGGCAACGGCGTGTTCCGGGCAGACGAGATAGAGCGGCTCTGGACCGAGTACCGCCGATAATTCCGTCAGCGCCTGCAAATGGCGAATGGGCATGTTGCCGCGCCCGGTATAAAACAGAAAATTCGGCTGAAACCATTGCCAGGAGGCCAGCCGATAAGGTTGTTGGCCTTGCAGGGCGGCAATACGTTGTCCCATCTCCCGGGAGGGCTTCACCATATTAAAGGGCGGGGTAATGACAAAGACCAGTAGTGCTGTTAGTGCTACGCCGCCGCTGCCCAGTGTTACCCACGCCTGTGCCCAGCACCGGCGCCAGAGCAGGGCGCCAGCAATACCCGCGGCCAGCAGATAAGGCATGCCGATCTCCATCATGTTCGGCAGACGCGGCTCCACCCGCGGCACAATCCAGCCGGCAAAAATACTCAGTGCCAGCCCGATCAGGAACAACACTCCGAGTGAAAGGACTAACCCCCAGCGCGCCGGGCGGCTGGCACCCGCCCGGACTTTCTCGAAATAAGCGGCCAGCAGAATGAAGAGTGGCGGATAGGCCTCCCAGACATAATTGGGGAGCTTGGTCGCAGACAGGGTGAAAAAGCCGATCCACGCCGCCGCCCAAGCCAGCAGAAACAGCGTCTTAGGCTGACTATGCAGAAAATGCTGTCGCGAAACCCACATGTCGCGAAAAACTTGCGGCAAAAAAATCGACCAGGGCAGCATTCCGAGAAAGGTGCTGAGCAGATAATAGACCCAAGGCCCGCGGTGCCCCTGCATACTGTCACTGAAGCGGCCGATGTTTTGCTTAAAGATAAAAGCGCGATCCCAGGCCCAGTGGGTTTCGACGCCGACGGCAAGATACCAGGGCAGGGCAATGATCAGAAAGATCGGTACTCCCCAAGCCAGCCGGCCATCCCGCCAGAGAAAAGACAGCTCCCTGCGTAGCAGTAAAAACAAGACGATAATCAGGCCGGGCAACAGAAATCCGATAGGGCCTTTATCCAGCGTGGCGAAGGCCATGGCGGCATAGGCGATGAGTAATTCGCGGTTGCGCATGTCCGGGAACAGATAAGCGCGCAGATAACTCAGCAGGGCAATTGTCACGGTCAGGATCAGCAATGGATCGGGGGTGGCGCCTCGGAAAATCACGGTGCTGTGCAGTGCCGTGGCGGTCAGCAGACCGCTGATCAGGGCGACATTTTCACCATACAGGCGTCGCAATGCCATGATCAGATATAGGATCAGCAAGGCGCCAACCACGGCGGAGCCAATCCGCAACCCCCAGGAATTCATCCCCAGCATTTTGACGCCGGTCCACATCAGCCAGTAGTTCAGCGCTGGTTTGTCGGGCATCAGTCGCGCGTTAAAAGTGGGGACGACGAGGTTGTGTTGTGCAATCTGGTCTTTCAGCGATTGCCCGTAAATGGGTTCATCAATATCCCAAAGACTGGTATTGCCGATGCCCCAACTGAAGAACAGCACGGCCAGCAGAAAAACGGCGAATGCTTTCAACCCAAAAAATCGGTCGGCCGCACTATTCCGGGAGAACATGGGCAGCTCCCGGCGGGGTTACACAGGCGTCAGGCGGTGATTCGGAAGACCAGGATGGGTTAACGCGTGAAACGATAGGCAAAAAGGCAGCAATCAAGGCGAATAAAGGTTCCAGAGCGTCTGAGACAGGCAGTATAAGCTGCTCAGCCTGATTTTCAAAAAATGGGCGACTTCGGTAAGTACCTCAATCCTATCAGCCAGTATATCAGTAACATGGAATATTTTAACAAAATAACGAGTCGTGACGGCGTTGGAAAAACCAGGGCAAGCCCCGGATACAGAGGGTTTGCCCGTGACGAAGCCGTTGCCTGAACCGTTTTGTTACGTGATTTTTTGGTGCCGCTTTTGTCCTTGCAGCGAAGACGCGCCTTGCCTACTCTTGGGTCAGTACCTTTCCGCGTCCGCCCCGCTCTGCGCAAGGAGTTTTGCCGTGTCCGCACCCCTGAACACATCATCTGCCTGGCAGGATTTACAGCAGCATCGGCAAAGTTGGGAGGGGGTGACCTTGCGGCAACTCTTTCATGACGACCCGCAGCGCGCCCGACACTTCTCCGCCGAGGCTTGTGGTCTTTATCTGGATTATTCCAAACACCTCATCAACCCGGAGACCCTGCGTTTGCTGATGGCCCTGGCGCGGGCGCGGCG
>JAKAFG010000075.1 GCA_021818125.1 Pseudomonadota bacterium
GTTCCGCCGATGATATCGGCACGAGGCCGCAAATCTCCGTTGTGGTCTTTGCTGGCGAGGAGATACTCGGCCAGCCCGCGCGCACCTTTGCCTTTCCGGATCTTTTCAATCATCTGGCACCCTCCCTATCAGAGTCAGAGGCGACGCCCAGTAGCGCGATCCGGACTTCGCGGATCGCATTGAGTAGATCTGGGATCAACTCCGGCTGCCACGCATGGGCTGATCCGTTATTCACGGCGTGCTGGTATTGATTGGTATTGGCGGCGAGCCGGGCCAATTCGCGCCACGCCACTAGGTTGACCTGCGGAACTGGCGGTTTAGGCATCGGTGACTCCGTGATGGCGCGGCGCATGTATTCACCGGGCGTGATACCCAATGCCGACGCGCGCGCCTTGAGGTCGGCCAGCTCCAACGGAGACAACCAGACCTCCCTGCGGATGCTCCGGCGCAGATCGTCCGGCAAGGCCTGCCGACCGCCTTTTCTGCGCTTCACCTCCGACTGCTCATCCATGCCGACCTCCTGACTATGCCGCCGCGCTTTTGGCCACCGACCGCCAAATGTGACCGTCGGGAACAGTGGCCGGCGGTGGCTGGGGTCCAGGGGTAAAACCCTTGGCGAGCCGTTGGCACACTGCGACCGAAGGGAGCGGGGGGACAACATGGCTCGCTTCCAACCAATGGCCGCGCCTCCAAAAACGCGTCATCACTCTGTCCACATTCAGTAGCCAATCTGTCATCGACAAGCCACCATAACCCAGAGAACAGCATCCCCCCGTCGCCTGCGGCGCCGACCCCCGCATAACTCGGGGGTAATCTATCCGGCGGGGGGAAGGGATATGAGGCACTGGCGACTGCGGCACCACACCGGCAGACATGGCTTATGCTTGCACATTCTGCCATCATGTATTTATGCAAAAACGTCATCAGAAGACCTTGCAAGCCCTCTTTCGGCAACCCACTTCGGGCACCGTCGCATTTGCCGATATTGAGGCACTTATCCTTGCGCTCGGCGGCGAGGTCCTGGAACGCGAAGGCTCGCGGGTCAAAATCACTCTGAAAAGCGAGCAATGGCGATGTCATCGTCCGCACCCTGGAAAAGAGGCAAAAAAGTACCAAGTTGAGGAAGCAAGGGAACTTTTAGAGCGTGTGGGAGTGAAACCATGAACACCATGACGTACAAGGGATATACTGCCCGAATCGATTTCGACGGACGCGACAGCATTTTTGTTGGGCGCGTGCTTGGGGTGCGTCCCATCATCAGTTTTCACGGAGAAACGGTCGCCGAACTGCGCGCCCAATTCATTGCTGCAGTGGATGATTATCTGGAAGATTGCGCAGCCCAGGGCATTCCTCCAGAAAAGCCCGCCTCCGGAAACCTCATGCTCCGGGTGCCGCCGGAAGTCCATGGGGCGGTGCTCGTCGCCGCTCAAGCGTCCGGGAAAAGTCTCAATCAGTGGGCAGCGGAGGTTCTGAAAAATGCAGCGAACCGCTGACCGTGACGACCGGCCATCACGCAGAGGGGCAAA
The DNA here is from genome assembly GCA_021818125.1 of Pseudomonadota bacterium. GTDB lineage: Bacteria > Pseudomonadota > Gammaproteobacteria > Acidithiobacillales > Acidithiobacillaceae > Acidithiobacillus. The sequence continues at coordinate 1,527 of JAKAFG010000075.1, forward strand.
GTGACGCGCAATGTCCATCCTCCCGAAGGCCAAGACTCCTTCGGCACAGACCGATTGCCCGAATCGCCTGCCGACGCCATGACCATTACCCCGCTGCATGGTCGCCCCCATATCCACCCTTCTCCCCGCCGGGAAAAACACCCCTGGGGGTCGGCGCCGAAGGCGACGGGGGAGATGCTGACCCTTCAGGCGGATGCTTGTTCTCCGCCTGAAGGGATCCTGAAGGATCCTGAAGGCCCGGGCGGGTGCTGCACGTTTGGTCATTTTCCCGGGCGGGTGCTGCACGCTGTCGGGCGGGTGCTGCACGCTTTGTCAATTTTTTGGGTTCTACCGGGCGGGTGCTGCACGGTTTTGAGTCGCGACGGACGATTCTTTCTCCATCGATAAAGATCCCTATCGCCTCCATTCCGGCGGCGTCGATCCTGAGTTCTCGGCGACGATGTCGAATCATGGTCGAATCTAACTCTCCGCAGACCGACCGAATCAGGTTGTCGAGATCCCATCCCCCATTGGGCTGACTTGAGTGACTGAAAATATGCCTGACAATGGCCTGCGATATGCCGGTTTGGAGCCGCGCTATTGGCGTCGGGTCATAATGCAGGGGCAGGTCATTCCGGAGTAGCTCGGCCAGCGCCAATCCTATGCGCACACGCCAAAGATGCCGCTCGCCTCCATTCATCGGGTCAGGTCTGGTAACCGGGCTCTTGACCACATGATCCACGAGTCCGCCCATGATCATCAGCTTTGGGGTTTCGATTTCCAGCGTCACCTCGCGGAGCTCACGGATGAGCTTCTGGAGTCCAGAAAGGCTGTGTCGCGCGTCTGACATTGTTTTCCGCACCTTTGCCGGATCCACCAGTATTTCTATCCCGCCATCCTCTATCTGCCGGGCTTTTTCCGCATGCCATAGAAACGCATCTAACAAGTCCTGATGCCTTTGGCCGAATCTTCCAATGACCCGGCATCGCCCCCATGGCGTCACGATCCATTCGCCTGTGCGGTATGTGGGCCTTTGCGTCGGCTGGCACATTCGGAGGCGCGCGGGGCTGACCGTCGTGGTTGGGAGTCTCACTTGTGCTTTACCAGGCATGCGGCTCACCATTTTTCGCTACCAGGTAGGGTGATCCGAAAGGGTTCAGGAGGCTGGGGAGTGTTTTTGGCTTATGGTTCCTCCGTTGTCCCATCCTTTGTTCTTTCGGTGATTCTCCTGTTTCCTCATCCTGCTCCTGTGGCGCTGGCAGGAGCACCCCGCCTTCGTGCCTGAGGAAATACCGGTGAGGGATGGGCGCAGCATAGTTGTTCTTGGAAACGGCATACCTGATGCGCACGCCAGCCGCAGCGTCGTCATCTTCAACGTATGTGATCGCCGCGCCAAATCTGGCGTTATCCAAGAGCGCGCTTGCGCCGCGGATGGCGAACTGATCCCCGTTGCGCTCCCTTCCCGAGCTTTTATTCACGTGATGCAGGAACAGGATGGCCGCGCCAGTGTTTGCACCAATGCGTTCCAAAACCCGAAGCAGATTAGCCATCTCACCGTTATTCGACTCGTCGCCGGAATGGGACCTGCTTAAGGTATCGACGATGATGAGGCGTATTCCCTCTGCGCGTTCCGTCAACCAATCGGCGTGCTGGCCATCCTGCAGGTCGAAAGGAACTCCCAGCATGGGCAGAACCTCGACTTTTCCGCGAAGAGTTCCCTTTGCTGAGAGGATAGATGACTACCAATGGCATACAGCCTTTGGCGCAGAACGATCTCCGGATCCTCCAGCGCAATGTAAAGGGTTCGTCCCGTATGATGGTGACCGAGTCCCAACAAATCGACTCCCGCTACGCTTGCTGCGATCTCCAGCGCGAGGAACGATTTACCGACCCCACCTGGCGAGTAAAGGGCGCCGACAGTACCCGACAAAAAACCTGGAATGACGAAGTCCAGCGCGGGAGGCTCGGTCTGGAATGCCGACATGATATGGAGCGGAGTGATTTTGCGACTCATGCGGCGCCTCCTTTTCCATTGGAGGCGGAGATGCGCGGGCGCCCCCTAGGCCGGGCAGGCGGCACAACTACAGGTATAGGCGGATGGATGATCGCTTGGAGGCTGTCGGCGGTGAAGCGCGGGCCGACCGCAGTTTGAATGGGTGCGGGAATTTTTCCGGCAGAGACCTTGTTGCGGAGGGTTTTTGGGGAACAGTCCAAGATCCGCGCAGCGGACTGGAAGGAAAAGAACGATTGCTGATCAGAGGTACAGGCTGGTACTTGGTGTGGCGGTTCTCCGTCTCCTTTGCCGCCGCCGCCGCCACCATCATCACTGGCCCCTCCTCCATCCTTCTTACGTGGTGCACACCCGTGCGCACGGTGCGAATTTGCAGCGCGGCGGATGGTGATGTCACGGCCAATCGCACCTCTCTGGGAAAGTTCTTTGGGAATGAATAAGTCTCGCTTAGGATTGGCATGTTCCCGCTTCCTGCTCCTTTTGATTCGGCGGTCTAGCGGTTGCACGATGAAATGGTCAAGAACATTGATTGGCGAATGCACTCCGAGACGCTCATCCTCAAAATGCCAGGCGCCCCAGAATTCCGCACCCCCCCAACGGTCCGCAGCGAGCATGGTTAGAAGTACGGGAATCGTCGCAAACAGGAGCACCTCAGGGGCTGCGTAGGGATCACGGATTGCTGCCCACGCCACCAATGCGAGTATCGCCACAACGGCTATGTCTACTATTCTGCGTTGCGCACGCCCCGCCAAGGCCAATGCCCGGCCCCAAACTATAGATTGAGTAGATTGCATGTACTTATCCATCCCCGGTTTCCCCACATATTCCAAACAATATAGATTATACTCGCATCTTTTCAGTCAACGAAACATATGAAATACCATCAAAAACATCCTTACTTCGCGCTGCACTGGCGCTGCACTGAGCAACGGGATAGGCAGGTATATCGCGGGATAGAGGTTATTATAACATTGTGATAAATATAAAATATGAAAAACGCTTATATTTCAAAAAAGCTGCATATTTTCCGTTTTCCGCCTCCTAAGCGGTAGATCGCAGGTTCGATTCCTGCTCGGGGCACCAATGTATCCCTGCCAGAAACACAAATCCCGCAGCAGCAACCGCCACCGCGGGATCGATCAGAGGCTAAGCCTGCACGCCCTCAGATAGCGTTGTGCATGTCTTCCAGCATCTGTTCAATACGCGGCCCGAGGATGATTTCCATCGCAAAGCCCATCTTGGTCCCTGGGATCACCAGGGTATTGGAACGGGACATGAAACTGCCCGGCAGGACCTGCAATAAAGCGGGGAAGTTTTCTTCCTTATGGTCACGGAAGCGGATGACCACCATGCTCTCGTCTGGGGTCGGGATGTCCCGCGCAATGAAGGGATTGGACGTATCCACCAGCGGCACGCGCTGAAAATTGATGTGGGCACGTGAGAACTGCGGGGTAATGTAGTGGATGTAATCTGGCATACGACGCAGGATGGTATCCACAATCGCCTCGGCAGAGTAGCCGCGCTGGGCATTGTCACGGTGAATCTTCTGAATCCATTCCAGATTGACCACTGGCACCACACCAACTAACAAGTCAACGTAATTAGTCACATCGACATCGTCTGTCTTCACACCACCATGCAGCCCTTCATAAAACAGCAGATCAGTACCAGAGGGGATATCCTGCCAGGGGGTGAAGGTACCTGGTGCGCTGCCACGCAACTCTGCCTCGGGCTCGTCGTGGACGTAGTAACGCATCTGTCCACGACCGCTCTCACCATACTCGCGGAACAGACGCTCCAATGCTTCAAAATCATTGCCTTCCGGACCGAAATGGCTGATAGTTTTACCATCGGCCGCCGCCTTGGCAATGGCTTCGCGCATCTCGGTACGGTTGTAACGATGGAAGCTGTCACCTTCAATGACGACAGGGTCAATTTTCAAGCGCCGGAAAATATCATGGAAGGCATGCTTGACGGTGGTGGTGCCCGCCCCTGAGGAACCGGTCACGGCAATGACGGGATGTTTCTTAGACATGGAAATATAACCTCTTTGGTGAATAAAACCTGCAGGGACCCGCTCTGCGAACAAGCATTCTTTGGGTCAGTTTAGCAAAGGGCGTCCGCTGGTCAATATAAAAGCCACCACAGGGCCTGCACGCTGGCCCGACGATGGCGTCAACGATGACTAAAGACCGAGATTGCGCCAGATCGCTGCCGTCGCCTCAGCCTGATTCAGGGTATAAAAATGCAGGCTCGGCGCACCTTCCCGCAGCAGCAACTGGCACTGTCGGCTCAACAAGTCGATTCCGAGTTGATACTGGGATTGTAGATCATCAGCGTAGGCTTCCATCCGTCGTCGCACATACTGCGGAATGTCCGCTCCGCACATGGCAGAAAAACGGGATATTTGCTCAAAATTAGTGATGGGCATGACGCCGACCACCACCGGCACTTCAATCCCCTGCCGTTGCAACTCATCGCGCAACTGCAGGTAGGCATCGGGATTGAAAAAATACTGGGTGATAATCGCATCCGCTCCGGCCTGCACCTTGGCCACCAGATGTGCCACATCATCACGAGCCGAAGTCGCTCTGGGATGAATCTCCGGATAGCCCGCCACATACACGTCAAAACCACCAAAATGACGGATAAATGCAACCAGATCTGCGGCATGCTGAAAATGGCCGGGATTCTCCATACCTTCCGGCAAATCACCACGCAAGGCCACGATGCGCCGTATGCCCTGCTTCTGGTAATCTTCGAGAATCTCCCGAATCCCGGCTTCCGTAGACCCGATGCACGAGAGATGCGGCACCGCCTCCAGATCATAATCCTGACGGATCATGGTCACGGTAGCAAAGGTCCGCTCGCGGGTGGACCCGCCCGCCCCGAAGGTCACCGAAGCATATTCGGGACCCAAGGGGAGAAGCGCGGTTATCGCCTCCCGCAGACGTTCCTCACCCGCAGCATTTTTGGGGGGAAAGAACTCGACGGAATGTGCCATCAGTAGCGGTACGCATCCGCTTTGAAGGGGCCATCAACGGACACGCCAAGGTACTTGGACTGCGCGTCGGTCAGACGGGTCAATACCCCCGCGAAACCTTCCACCATATAGCGCGCTACTTCTTCATCCAAAGCCTTGGGCAGGACGGTAACGGAGATGTGACCAGCCTTCTCCGCGGCAGGCAGATCGGCAAAACGCTCGCCGTACAGATGAATCTGTGCCAGCACCTGGTTGGCGAAAGAACCATCCATGATTCGGCTGGGGTGACCCGTCGCATTGCCCAGGTTCACCAGACGCCCTTCGGAGAGCAGGATCAGGTAGTCGTCACTATCGGGGTCAAAGGCCTTACCGGCAGCCGCATCGCGGTAGACCTTGTGGACCTGCGCCTTCACTTCGTCCCAGGCCCAGGTTCTGCGCATGAAAACGGTATCGATCTCGTTATCAAAGTGACCGATGTTACAGACCACGGCACCCTTCTTGATGGCCTTGAGCATACCGGCGTCACAGACGTTGAAGTTACCAGTCGCAGTCACCAGCAAATCCATCTGGCCCAGAAGATCACGATCGATGCTGGCATCTGTACCGTCGTTGATGCCGTTTTTATAGGGTGACACGACTTCATAACCGTCCATACAGGCCTGCATGGCGCAAATGGGATCCACCTCAGTAACGCGCACAATCATCCCTTCCTGACGCAGGGAGGCCGCCGAACCCTTGCCCACATCGCCATAGCCCAGCACCAACGCCCTCTTGCCGGAGAGCAGATGGTCGGTGGCCCGCTTGATCGCATCACTGAGCGAGTGACGGCAACCATACTTGTTGTCGTTCTTGCTCTTGGTCACGGAGTCGTTGACGTTGATGGCAGGAATTTTCAGACTGCCTTCGCGGGCCATTTCCCAGAGGCGATGCACGCCGGTAGTGGTTTCCTCGGAGACGCCATGGATACCGGCCAGCAGCTCCGGATATTTCTGGTGCAGCAGGCCGGTGAGGTCTCCACCATCATCCAGCAGCATGTTCGGGCGCCAGCCATCCGGACCGGTGATGGTCTGCTCGACACACCACCAATACTCGTCTTCCGTCTCACCTTTCCAGGCAAAAACCGGAATACCCGCCGCCGCGATGGCCGCCGCCGCCTGATCCTGAGTGGAGAAAATGTTACAGGAGGACCAACGCACTTCCGCACCGAGCGCCACCAGCGTTTCGATGAGTACCGCGGTCTGGATGGTCATGTGGATGCAGCCGGCAATACGCGCGCCTTTGAGGGGTTGCTGCGCCTGATATTTGCGGCGAATGGTCATCAGTGCCGGCATTTCTGTTTCGGCAATGCGGGTTTCTTTACGTCCCCAGTCAGCAAGGGAAATATCGGCGACTTTGTAATCAGCAGAACTTTTGAGCACAGCATTCATGTAAGTCATTCCTTGAGCATGAAAGCGAGCGCAGTTTTACAGATGGGAAGCATAGGCCGAGCCTGATCGTCGCCCCCGCCGCCTTTCCGGCCGGGAAAGCATCCAGCCGGGACGGCAAAGCGAGGCATGACGACTGCAGCGCCCCTCGACCCGATCTTCCAGCGGGGAGAACCCCCGCTAAGGTATTTTTACCGCAGTCCGGCAGCGTCGCGCAAGGCGGCGGCCTTGTCAGTACGCTCCCAGGTAAACTCAGGCTCTTCGCGACCAAAGTGACCATAGGCAGCCGTCTTAGCATAGATAGGCCGCAACAGGTCGAGCATCTGGATGATACCTTTGGGACGCAGGTCAAAGTGCTCACGCACCAGAGCGGCGATCCGGTCGTCGTCAATCACTCCGGTACCGAAAGTATCCACCATCAGACTCACCGGCTGCGAAACGCCGATGGCATAGGCCACCTGTACTTCGCAACGCCTGGCCAGACCAGCGGCCACGATGTTTTTGGCCACATAGCGTCCGGCGTAGGAAGAGGAACGATCGACCTTTGAAGGATCCTTGCCGGAGAACGCACCGCCGCCATGGCTACCCTGACCGCCGTAAGTGTCCACAATGATTTTGCGCCCGGTCAAACCACAGTCACCCACGGGCCCGCCGATCACAAAACGGCCGGTGGGGTTGATGAGGTATTTAGTATCCTTATGGATCATCTCAGGAGGCAGGACGGGTTTGATGATTTCCTCGCGCACGGCTTCGACGAGATCTG
>JAKAFG010000076.1 GCA_021818125.1 Pseudomonadota bacterium
CAGCGCGACCCCCAGCGCAATGCCGATGATAGCCAGCACGCTCGCGCCCGACCTTTGGCGCAGGGGGCGCCAAATGGCCGCCTGCCACGGAATCCGGGTGATCACAGGGAACGGAAACCCTGTGCGTCGAAACGCAGACGCCGCAGCGCCCAGCCTGCCGCCGTCGCCGAGTGGGTCACCAGTAAAACAGCCGCCCCTTCCGCCTCTCCCGCTTCACGCAAGAGGCTGAGCACGGTTTCCGCAGATTCGGCGTCGAGACTGCCTGTCGGTTCGTCAGCAAGGATCAGTGACGGGCGATGTACTACCGCCCGCGCCACCGCAACCCGCTGCATCTCGCCGCCGGAAAGCTCTCTTGGCCAGGCATTCAGGTGACTGCCGATGCCGAGCCGTTCCGCCAGTATTTTAACCCGCTGATTCATGTCACGCCGGGAGAGGCCGTTCAGTCGCCAGGGCAGGGCGATGTTTTCCTCTACGGTCAATTGTGGGATCAGATGAAAGGCCTGAAACACAAAACCCATGTGCCGCCGCCGCAGGAGCGTACGCGCGTCGTCATCCAGGGTGTCGAGCGGTTGACCCTTGAAAGTCATGTGCCCCGCATCGGGGCGATCCAGGCCGGCAATAATATTGAGCAGGGTGCTTTTGCCAACGCCGCTTTCCCCCATGATGGCTACGAAGTCTGCTGGTGCTATGTTGAGGTTCGCATTGCGGAATAACCAACGCTGAGGGTCTCCGGGAAGCCGTTTTGCCAGATTGTTCAGAACCAGAAGTGCAGTCACGCCATCCTTTCCAAGCTTTGCCAAACGCAGATGGTTTACCATACGCCAACCCCGCGGTGGCGACCACACCATTCTCCTGTACCCGACCGGCGCATCAGGTTTTGACCTCAGCCCCCGCAACGGGTTAGAATCCCGCTACCGGAGAGATGGCCGAGCGGCTGAAGGCGCTCCCCTGCTAAGGGAGTATGGGGCTAAACACTCCATCGAGGGTTCGAATCCCTCTCTCTCCGCCACCCTTGCTGGCTTAAAACTTTAACGAAAGTGACTGCCCATCGCTCTTGCATCCCAGTTTTATCGTGCTATCCTTCAATCACCTTATGGACTGAAAGAAGACTTATCTGCGGGCGCCATCCGGCGCATGTGGTCTCGGGTTAAACCCCTCGAACGATAAAAATCTCATGAATATCCACCAAAGCGCTGTACCCAACTGACTGAGGAGTCCCCTCCAATGAGTGACGCTATTCTTTATGTATCTGATGACAGTTTTGAAACGGATGTACTGAAGTCTTCTAAACCGGTTCTGGTCGATTTTTGGGCCGAATGGTGCGGACCTTGCAAGATGATTGCCCCCATTCTGGAAGATATCGCTGGCGAATATGCCGACCGCCTGCAGGTTGCTAAATTTAATATCGACGAAAATCCCAACACTCCCCCTCAGTACGGCATTCGCGGTATTCCCACATTGCTCCTCTTCAAGGCGGGCAAGCTTGAAGCCACCAAGGTGGGTGCCCTGAGTAAAGCCCAACTGACCGCATTCCTGGATAGCCAACTTTGAATACACCACGTCCCCGCCGTAAATCTCCCCGGACGCCCAAGTCCTTCCCCAACGAAGACATTCTGCTAGACGAAGACGATAGTACGCTTTGTCCGGCACCTGGCGCTTCGGCGATGAATCTGACCGATCTCAAGCGCAAAACAGCCGCTGAACTGGCAGTGATCTGTCAGGATATGGGGTTGGAGGGTACCGCCCGCCAGAAGAAACAGGAAATCATCTTCAATATCCTCAAGGCGCATGCGCGCAACGGGGATGCCATTTACGGCGAGGGCGTGCTGGAAATTTTGCAGGATGGTTTTGGTTTCCTGCGCGCAGCCTCAGGGTCCTACATGGCGGGGCCGGATGACATTTATGTCTCGCCCTCGCAGGTGCGGCGCTTTCATCTGCAGACCGGAGACACGGTTTCCGGGCAGATTCGTCCTCCCAAAGAGGGTGAGCGCTATTTCGCACTGCTCAAGGTGGAGAGCATCAATTTTGAAGCCCCGGAAGCGACCCGCAACAAGGTGAACTTCGATGATTTGACGCCACTGTTCCCCGAAGAGCGACTGCGTCTGGAATCCGACAATATCCCCTACGGCGAAATGGCGCCGCGGATCATTGATCTGGTGTCACCCATCGGTAAGGGCCAGCGCGGTCTGATCGTTGCCCCGCCTAAAACGGGCAAGACGGTGTTGCTGCAGCAGATTGCTCACGCCATCACCGCCAATCATCCTGAATGCTATCTGATCGTGCTGCTGATCGACGAGCGCCCGGAAGAAGTGACGGAAATGCAGCGCTCGGTGAAGGGCGAAGTGGTCTCCTCCACCTTTGATGAACCGGCGACGCGCCACACCCAGGTTGCAGAAATCGTCCTGGAAAAGGCCAAGCGTCTGGTCGAGCACAAACACGATGTGGTCATTCTGCTCGACTCCATTACCCGTCTGGCGCGTGCCTTCAACACGGTGGTGCCGTCCTCGGGTAAGGTGCTGACCGGCGGCGTGGACGCCAACGCGCTGCAGAAGCCCAAGCGATTCTTCGGCGCCGCGCGCAACATCGAAGAGGGCGGCAGCCTGACCATTATTGCCACGGCCCTGGTGGAAACCGGCTCCAAGATGGACGAAGTCATTTTCGAGGAGTTCAAGGGTACCGGCAATATGGAAGTGCACCTCGACCGCCGCCTCGCCGAGAAGCGCACCTATCCTGCCATCAATCTCAACAAATCCGGCACCCGTCGTGAAGAGCTGCTGGTCCAGGCCGACATGCTCAGCAAAATGTGGATATTGCGCAAGTTGCTGGCGCCTATGGACCCAGTGGAATCCATGGAGTTCCTGCTCGACAAGGTGCGTGGCACCAAAACAAATGCGGAATTCTTTGATTCCATGAACCGTTGAGTGGGTCCGCTGGACGCCTGCCCTGTCCATCCCTATAATTCGCCTCTTTGTATCGAGGCCCGAGAGTAGCTATCATGAAAACCGATATTCATCCCAAGTACGAAGAAATCACCGTCACCTGCAGTTGCGGCAACGTCTTCAAGACGCGCTCGACCGCGAATCGCGACCTGCACATCGACCTCTGCTCCGAATGCCATCCCTTTTACACCGGTAAGCAGCGCGCCGTTTCTGCCGCTGGTCAGGTAGAGAAGTTCCGCAAGCGTTACGGCGGTCAGTAAATCGCTATGACGGATACCCAGACAGATCTGCGGCGACGGGCACTGGAGTATCACGCCCGCACGCCAGCGGGTAAGCTTTCGGTCATACCGAGCAAGCCCTGCAGCAGTCAGGAAGATCTGTCTCTGGCCTACACGCCCGGAGTCGCCGCTCCGGTGCGGGAGATCGCCGACGATCCGGAGAAGGCCTACGACTATACCGCGAAGGGCAACCTCGTCGCCGTAGTCAGTAACGGTACGGCGGTGCTCGGTCTGGGCAACGTCGGGCCGCTGGCGGGTAAGCCGGTCATGGAAGGCAAGGCACTGCTCTTCAAACACTTCGCGGATATTGATGCTTTTGATATCGAAGTGCAGGCGCGCGATGCCGAACATCTCATCGACGTAGTGGCGGCCATCGCCCCCGGTTTTGGCGGCATCAATCTGGAAGACATCGGTGCGCCGGTCTGTTTTCAGGTCGAAGAAGCCTTGCAGGCCATGCTGGACATTCCCGTATTCCACGATGATCAGCATGGTACGGCAGTGATCGTGGCTGCGGCGTTGCAGAATGCACTGGAATTGCAGGGTAAGGGATTGGGTCGCATCAAGGTCGCTATTGTTGGTGCCGGCGCTGCCGGACTTGCCATTGCGCGTATGTTGCGGGCGCTGGGGGTGGCGGATATCTTCCTGAGCGATTTGCACGGCGTGCTGCACAGCGGACGTACGGACCTCACCCAATGGCATAAACCCTTTGCGGTGGCGCCCCAGGACTGGGATCTGGCGGCGATGTTGCGCGGTGCCGATGTAGTCATCGGCGTCTCTGTGCGCGGCGCCATTCCGGAAGCGGTGTTGCCGACGCTGGCGCCCAAGCCAGTGATTTTTGCACTCGCCAATCCCGATCCTGAGGTGGACCCCGCCGTAGCACGGCGCCTGCGTCCTGACGCCATCATCGCCACGGGTCGTTCGGATATGCCCAATCAGGTCAACAATGTGTTGGGTTTTCCCTTCCTCTTCCGCGGTGCGCTGGATTGCCGGGCTCGGCAGATCAACCAGCCCATGCTGCTGGCGGCCGTGGATGCGTTGGCGACGCTGGCGCGGGAGCCGGTGCCAGACGCGGTGCAGACCGCTTATGAGCTGACTGCAACGCAAGGTCTGGCCTTTGGCCCCGAGTACATTATCCCCAAACCTCTGGACCCGCGCCTACGGCAACGGGTCTCTGGCGCAGTGACCGTTGCCGCGCGAGAAAGCGGCGTCGCGCGGCGTTAAATTACGATGCGTCTCGCGGATCTGACGGTTCGCGATCTGCGATTCGCCTTCGGCCAATTGCTCGCCGCCATTCTCTTTTTTGCCCTTGTCTGGAAAATTCTCGCTCCCTTTTTGCCAGCGCTTGGCTGGGCGGCTGTTCTCGTTTATGCGACCTGGCCGCTGGCTGGTCCCATGCGCCGACATTGGCCGCCTGTGCTGGCAGCAGCAGGTGCCACGCTCATGCTGGCGCTGATTTTTATTCTTCCCGTACTTTTCCTGAGCATTACCCTGGGCACGGAGTTGCACCATCTACTGACTGACCTCGCCAGCCAGGATGCACGCACGACCCTGGAAGCAAGGCTGAATCAGATACCTTGGGTGCATGATCTGCTCGCGCAGATCCCCGCCCCCTGGACGGCGAAACTGATGCCCGGTGCTCTGTCTCCCGACCTCTCCGCCTGGGCGGGACGGCTGGGCAGTGTTGCGGGCGGGATCGGGCGTTTCGGCGCTTTGCTTATACTCGTTCTCATTACCGCCTTTTTCTTCTACCGGCATGGTGAGCTGCTGTTGGATCAGTTGCGCCGTTTTGTCGGCCAAGTGCTGGGACAGCGGGGCGACGCCTATCTACGGACGGTGGCCAGCACCATCCGTGCGGTGATTTACGGCATTCTGGCGACCGCGGTGGCGCAGGGTGCCCTTGCGGGGGTGGGTTACGCGGTGGCAGGACTGTCGGCGCCCGTACTGCTGGCCATCATCACCCTGCTGTTTTCCTTTATTCCCTTCGGTACACCTCTGGTTTGGGGCGCTGCGAGCATCTGGCTGCTCTTTCATGGCGATATCTGGGCGGGAGTAGGGCTGGCCCTGTGGGGTGCGCTGGTAGTGAGCTGGATTGATAACCTGATTCGCCCGCTGGTGATTTCCAGCGCGGTACGGATTCCGTTTCTACTGGTGCTCTTCGGGGTGCTGGGCGGCATTCTCGCCTTCGGTTTTCTCGGGCTGTTCCTGGGGCCGGTGCTGCTGGCCGTATTGCTGGCGATATGGGACGAGTGGTTGCGGCCAGCGCCTGCTGCGCCGCAGGATTGAATGTCCGCTCTATGAGGTGTTGTGAGCGAGTTGCGGATTCCGGTCACACTTGCGGCTTGTGCAATCCGGCCAAGCAGATGCCTTGATATATCCTCTCACCATGCATATATTTTGGTATCTATCATGGTAAGAGGTGCAGTCATGAGTCAGGTAGCCAAACTATTCACCAATGGCCGCAGCCAAGCGGTACGTTTGCCAGCCGCTTATCGGTTCGACACCAAGGAAGTTTTTATCCGCCAGGACTCAGAAACGGGCGACGTGATATTGTCGCGCAAGCCGGCTACCTGGGATGACTTCTTCATTGCACTCAAGGGTGCCAATGTGCCAGCCGATTTCCTGAACGAGAAGGAGCGCAACCAAGGGGTGCAGGATCGTGACCCCTTTGAGGGGTATAGCGAGTGAAGCGGTACATGCTGGATACCAATACGGTAAGCCACCTGCTCAGAGAACATCCGGTCGTGACTAAGCGCATAGTGGCGGTACCAATGGCGTCCCTTTGTATCTCTGCCATCACCGAAGGCGAGCTGCTTTTTGGTCTGGCAAAACGTCCGGTCGCCAAACGGCTTCACGTTGCCGTGCGGGAGTTTCTCCGGCGCGTCGATGTGCTGCCTTGGGACAGCTCCACGGCAGAGCATTACGGGATTGTGCGGGCTGATATGGAGAGGCGAGGCAGGATACTGGCGTCACTTGACTTGCTGATTGCTACGCATGCGCTAAGCGTGGATGCGGTACTGGTGACAAACGACAGAGCTTTCAGCCAGATGGCTGATCTGAAAGTCGAAGATTGGACAGTATAACTTTCTCGCTGTTCTGATAGGCAACGCCCGCTTCTTGGCCTGTCTCCTACTTGGCCCTATACTGCGGATACTAACCAGACGGTCAGTGTGCTTTTACTCTGCACCCTGTCGCGCCGCTATCCGGGTGTTATCCACGCGATGCATCCCCTGCTGAACTTGCCACGAGGACCTCATGCGCTCCGATATGATCAAAAAAGGTTTTGAACGCACTCCCCACCGCGCCCTGCTCAAGGCCTGCGGGGTGACGGATCAGGATATGGATAAACCCTTCATCGGGGTGGCCAACTCCTTCATCGACATTATCCCCGGCCATGTGCATCTGCAGGAGTTCGGACGCATCGTCAAGGAGAACATCCGTGCGGCAGGGGGCGTGCCCTTCGAGTTCAATACCATCGGTGTGGATGACGGTATCGTCATGGGTCACGATGGTATGCGTTACTCGCTGCCGAGCCGTGAGCTGATTGCGGACTCCATCGAGACGGTGGTGCAGGCCCATCATCTGGACGCGCTCATCTGTATCCCCAACTGCGACAAGATCGTGCCCGGTATGATCATGGGCGCGCTGCGCTGTGACGTCCCCACGGTATTCGTCTCCGGCGGCCCTATGGAGGCCGGTCATCTGTCTGACGGGACGGCGATTGATCTGGTGACGGCCTTTGAGGCGGTCGGACAGTTCAAGCGCGGGCAGATCACCCAAATCCGTCTCAAAGAGATCGAGGACAAGGCCTGTCCGACTTGCGGCTCCTGCTCCGGCATGTTTACGGCCAACAGTATGAACTGCCTGATGGAGGTCCTCGGTATTGCGCTGCCCGGCAACGGTACCATCCTGGCGACGGCGACGGCGCGGCGCGATCTGGTGCGGCAGGCTGCGGACCGGGTGGTGGCCCTGGCCATGGCGGGCGGGCCGACCATGCGGCAACTGGTGGATTTCGATGCTATCGATAATGCGTTCATACTGGATATGGCCATGGGCGGTTCCACCAACACGGTGCTGCACACCTTGGCCATCGCCCGGGAGGCCGGTCTGAATTATCCGCTGGCGCGGCTGAACGATCTGGCGCAGAAGGTGGCCTACCTTGCCAAGGTGTCGCCAGCCCTGTCTACGGTGCATATCGAGGACATCGGCCGCGCCGGTGGTATCCCGGCTATCCTCCATGAGGTGCATAAGCGCAACCCCGATGTGCTGCATCTGGATAAGCCGACAGTGAGTGGCCAGAGCCTGCGCGAGATCGTATCAGCGGCGGCGGTCAAGGATAGCAGGATCATCCATCTGGCCAGCGATCCCATTTCACCCACTGGCGGTCTGCGGGTGGTCTTTGGCAATCTCGCGCCCGAAGGCGGTATCGTCAAAATTGGTGCGGTATTGCCCGCCATGCGGAAGTTCTCGGGACCAGCGAAGATTTTTGAGAGTATGGAAACGGCGGCAGAAGGCATTCTCGCCGGTGAGGTCAAGGCCGGTAACGTGGTGGTGATCCGTTATGAAGGCCCGAAGGGTGGCCCCGGAATGCCGGAGATGCTGACGCCTACCGCCAACATCATGGGCATGGGTCTGGGCGAAAGTGTGGCATTGATTACCGACGGCCGTTTCAGTGGAGCGACCCGCGGCGCCTGTATCGGCCACATTTCCCCGGAGGCGGCGGAGGGCGGCCCCATCGGCCTGCTGAAAGATGGTGACATTATTTCTCTTGACCTCGACAACGGCAAAATCCACGTCGACCTGAGTGACGAAGAATTGGCTGAACGCCGCAAGCATTGGGTGCCGATAGAAAAACCCCTGAAGTCACCGTGGTTGCGCCGTTATCGTAAGCTGGTGACCAACGCCGCCAACGGCGCGATCCTGGAGTCCTGAGCATTTATGACTACTGGTGAGCTACATATTGGCGTCTATGTGGATGCCGAAAATATTCGTTATAACGGTGGTTATGCCATGCGTTATGACGTGCTGCGGCGCTTCGCCGGGCGAGAAGACGGGGCGCGGCTACTGCGCCTGAACACCTACATGGCGGTGGATGGCGAGCGCATGAAGCGTGACCGCGAATACCGGGAACGGATTCGTGGCTATCAGCAGGCGGTGCGCGATCTGGGCTGGAAAATCATCGAAAAGCCGGTGCGCTGGTTCGTGGACGAAGAAGGCAACAGCATGTCCAAGGCCAATGCCGATCTGGATCTGGCGGTGGATGTGATGCTGCAATCCGAGCGCCTGGATCAGGTGCTGCTGGTCACGGGTGACGGGGATTTCCTGCAGGTGGTCCGCGCGTTGCAGAATAAGGGATGCCGGGTCGAGGTGCTGGCGTTCAGAAATGTCTCCAGAGAGTTGCAGTATGAAGCGGACGCTTTCTACCCCGGTTAT
>JAKAFG010000077.1 GCA_021818125.1 Pseudomonadota bacterium
TCCCGTCATGACCTCCTGAAGTGGGTAGCCAAGCATCCGGAAGGGGCGAATCGTTTGAAGGCTGGTGAGGAATGAACCCCGCTCTCCGCAATCACCGACCGGGGATGTCCCTGCCGCGAAGGGTCGTGCCATGATCCGCCTTCTCGTCATCGGCGGCAGCGACGCAGGCATCAGCGCGGCGCTCCGGGCGCGCGAGAAGGATCCTTCCGCAGAGGTATCGGTTCTGCTGGCCGACGAGTACCCGAACTACAGCATCTGCGGCCTGCCTTTTTATCTCAGCGGCGAGACGCCGGATCACCGGCAACTCGCCCATCGTACCGCGTTCGAGGGCATCGAAATCCTGACGAACCATCGCGCCGTGGCCGTTCATCCAGCGGCCAAGACGGTCGATGTCACGCATAGAGGGGTCCCTTGAGAAAACGGAATTTAAAGCACGTTAGGCTCTAGTGAGTACCTGCAACCACCTATATTTGCTGACTGTGTCACATGGTCTCCCTGGCAATAGCCGTTACGGGGTGTCTCGATTCCAACATCGCAGCTTTACGCCGCGACAACCACGACCGAAAACGGTGTCCGAATGATGGCATGTGTCCAGAACACCGTTTTCATTGCTTTCGTACACGGTTTTAACTCCCATCCGAAATGGAGCCGTTTCGGACAGTTTCACGCTGAACACGCTCTCTGGGCGCTAACGTGCTTTAAATTCCGAATTCTGAGGGGACCCCGAATTGTAAACAATAACGAAGCTAGTCACAATAATCACCACCCAAGCCCGGACCCCAGACCACGCGCCGCCTGCCTCGCCAACTCTGCCGCCCGCTCTACCGTCCTCCGGACGATACTTTCAACTGCCCCTGCAAGGCGCTCAACTGCGCTTCCAAGCGTTTCTGATCGTTGCCCATAGCGTCCAATCGCTCCATCAAGCGACTGTGCGCGTTCCCCGTAGCCTCTAATTGCTCCGACAAACCCTTTATCCTCCTGGACAAGACCCGATAGTTCCCGGTCATACCTTCCAAACGCTCCTCCAAGGCCACTACATGCTGACTCAAGGCGTCCAAGGCTTTCACTAATCGCGTCTCCAACTCGGTCATCGGGTTGCTCCTCTAGGGCTGTATCCTTACGGCGTCTTCTTTTTGGCCGTGGGTGGTGTCGGTCATGGCGGTGTAGTTGATCCGGGGGGCTACCAGATACCACTTCCCGCTGCTCTGGATCACGTGGAACTCCGGCGGAAGTTTTTTCAGCGCGGTCTGGATGGACTGCTCCCGCGCTTCCAGGGACCGCACCTGGTGCAATTCCCATCTCCCGTACAGGCCCAGACCGACCAACATCCCCAAGGTCAACACCGCGCCCGTCAATAGGCTGACGATCCACATCCACACCGACAGCCTCCCGAGTTTCTTCAGGCGGCTTTCGATATCGGTAATGGTTGTATTCAGCGAGTCGTTCAAGCGATTGCTCGAATCGTCCGCGAGCTGATCGAGCTTGCTCCTGGTCAACGTCACCGCCTCGTCCAGATCGGCCTCCATCTTGCGATTGAGCCTCTCGCCCAAGCTCGCGGCATGTTTCGTGGGTAAAGTCGGCTCCATACAAGGCTCCTTTGAGGCGATAGCGTTTGTTGGTCTCGGGATCGAGAACCGTCAGATAATCCTTTCCCTGCCGGGGCACCTGTAACCCGGCTTCTTCCAGTGCCGCCACTAGGTCACCCCGGTTCTGTACCGCACCCACTTCGATCTGAGTCACCAGATAGCGGGTGATAAGGGCTTTTGGATCTGGCTCCACAGCCAACCCCGCCCGCAGTGCCGAGGCTTCCACCAGGGCATGGTGGCCAGGCTGTACCAGGCGCGTCCGTAAGGGGTCATCCGGGCGCGCCCAGCCCTTCTCCCAGTTCCAGGTATCC
This sequence comes from Pseudomonadota bacterium, assembly GCA_021818125.1. Taxonomy (GTDB): domain Bacteria; phylum Pseudomonadota; class Gammaproteobacteria; order Acidithiobacillales; family Acidithiobacillaceae; genus Acidithiobacillus. Next base: position 1,898 of record JAKAFG010000077.1, read on the forward strand.
CGTAGGGCGTCATAGGTCCTCTCCCAGCCCGGAGGGGCCACATTCAGGCTCTTCCCCGTCTCCAGGTCCACCCGCGCCGCCAGCAAATGGACGTGACATGCGCCAGAGGCTTCCCGATGCAGCACCCCCGTCCAGGCCACCCGCGCCGGATCGTCCAGACCCGCCGTAAAGGCCGCCTCGATGTCATCCAGCACCAAACCCATCTCGGCATCCGTAGGCCGCTCTTCCGGCGCCCAGGACACCACCCCGGAGGTGTACCGATGCACGAAGTCCAGACCATCACCGACTTCCGCAACCAGTTGCGGATTACCGCGTAACGTCTCCACCGCCGCCCGCTCGATGCCTTGATGGTCTACATCCGCCAGAAGATAGGCCACCGCCTTTCGCATTGATCCCTTGCCGTGCCTCAGAAACTTGATATGCACGTCATTCCTCCTGCGATCCGCCCATTGCCACTACTTCCGCCAGACGATGCTCAATCTCCATCAGAAGAACCAGCAGCTGGGCATCAGACACCTTTCCCCCAGCGTTCAAATGCCGCGCTATCTGGTTCAGGTTGTTCCCAGCCTGGGCGATCCCGCGCACCAGCACCGGATCGGTTGGCACCGTCCCACGACGCAGTGGCACCGCCCGCGCAGGCGTCGGCTTGCCCGTTGTGACTACCACCCCATCCACGGCCACTTGCGCACGGAGCCAATCGGATAGGGACTGGCCTGCACCCTGCGCTGCGGCCCGCCAGGCATCGGCTACCGGACGCGGCAGGCGAAAGGCCAGGCGGGCATCTAGTGCGCCATCCGCTGCTTCGTGGTGTTCCATCGGCTTCTCCCGTTGGTGGGGGTCAAGGGGGCGGAAACCGCCCCTTGCAAGTCCCCGTCGAAAAATGCAAACCGTAGGGGTGCATTTGTTCGACGGGTAGGCTTGCTATAAGCCTATAATGCGGCACAATCCTGCGCTCTTCAACCACCGAAACAAAAGGAGTGGGCGCTTGCTCCGACTACGTCGGACCGCCCACAAACATCACCGGCGGGAAACGTGCCGTTTCCCCTGTCCTCGTCGCTACGCTCCTCGCCGGATCGACCCTTTCCGGGGCTATCGCCCCCGCCTGTGGCGGCTCCCCCAATACTCCATCAATCCTGGTATTTCGTGACTAGCACCAAAAAACAGCTTTAGCTCAGGACCGCGTAGCGGAAAGAGGCGCGAGGAGTGGCGGGCGATTCGCTTGCGAATCGTTCGACGCTACCGCAACCGCCCCAGCGGGGCGGAATGTGCGCTACAGGTGCCCTAGAATGCCCTGCAAGGCATCCTGGAGGTCTGTGGGCGGTCCGACGTAGTCGGAGCAAGCGCCCACTCCCTGACGGTCGATTTCATCGGTTTTTCGGTTCCATATTCAGCTTCGCTAATATGGCCTGTAAGAAATAAGAAAGAGGGGGGTGAAAAAATGTACTGAAAATAGATGGTTGCAAAAGTGCTTGTTGACTGTACAATCATCAATGATGACTGTGGAGTCAACAAGGGGGTTAAAAATGGCGTTTGACTTCGTCGATAGCGATACTGGTGAGATACTTTCGGAACGGGTACCCATGCTTGTTCAGCGGCCTGTTCCGGTAGCATTTGAGAAGGGAGGATTTTTCACGATGGCACAAGGACCACTCAAGGTTTTCGAGGATCATGCTCAGGACTTGGGCGTGGATGGCTTCCGCGTCCTGATGAATCTGCTCCGCAAGTTGGACTACCAGAACCATATTGCCGTATCCCAAGCGGATATGGCGAGGGAGATGAGCATTGATCGAGCACGGGTTAACAGGGCTATCAAGCGCCTGATAACGCTGGGTGCGCTTATCGAAGGTCCGAAGTGGGGCCAGAATCGCACATACACCCTCAACCCCGCGTTTGGGTGGAAGGGCAAGGGTTCTTCGCACCAAAAGGCCGTGCGGACGGCGGAAAAGGCCAAGGCTGCAGGGTTGTCGGTGGTAAAAGGCGGCCAACATCAGGAGGCTGGCGGGCAAACCGCCTGAGGCAAATATGACCGATAACATTGAAAACTTGATATTGGAGCACCTGAAACGCTTTCAGGCTGGGCAAGATCGTATTGAGCGCGAGCTCAAAGAAATCAAAAGCCGTGTTACCACCCTAGAGGCAACCACGTCAACGATCATGCAATACTTGGCACAAATGTCAGGCTCTATTGCCGAGCAACATGTGCGTTACGATAATTTGGAAGATCGTATCCAGCGCATTGAGCGCCGCCTCGAACTTTCCTGACAGGACACAAAATGAGCGGACTCATCGTAATGTCTAATAACAGCACCAGACCGGCAGGCCACGAACCCAGCAAAATCTGGCCATCCGCCCCTGCCAGCCTGCAGGCCACGAGACAAAACGACACCTTCTGTCTCATTGGCGAATCGCAAACCTAGAAGGCGGATGTTTTCTCCTGTATATCACTGGAGCCGGAAAATGTTCGTTAGATGCTAAATTAGGGTTATGATAGAAATATTTCACCTGAAACGTAGGAGGTGTTAAAATGTCCGACGCACAAGTTGCAGATCTCGTTATCGTCCTTATCGCTGGACCAGAAAACCCCAAGCGATTGCCTTCGGCCTTTTTCCTCGCCGCTACAGCCGCAGCCGCGGAGCAGAATGTCATTATGTACTTTACAGGTCCGGCTACGGAGTTGCTGGGTAAAGGCAAGGCCGAGTCCATCTTTCCAATGCCAGGGGGCAAGAGCGTGGCCGACTTCATGAAGTTGGCTGAAGACAATGGCGTGCGCATTATCGGCTGCCTGCAATCTTTGGAGCTCAACGGCATGACAGCCGATGACCTGAGCAAGCCCATTCCGCTTCTCACTCCCAGCGCAGCGTTACCTTCTTTAGTCGCAGCCGGACGCGTTCTTACCTGGTAAACCGATGTGTCCAAACATTATCTTTACTGAACTTTAGACATGTATGAACCTCACAGGTTTTGCAAGATGTTGTAGATATTGGTTTGGGTCGACTGCAAACATGGGCGCGCTCAAAAATGAAGTGCAACACCGATGGTCCAACGGGATCGGAGGTGCTGAATGGGCACGATGTACAGTCAGTTGAGTGGGGATGAGCGGAACCAGTTGCAGCGAGGGTTCAATGAGGGGAGGAGTCTGAGGGCCATGGCGAGAAGCATGGGTCGCAATCCCAGTACGCTGAGCCGGGAATGCCGAAGAGGGTGGCTCCAGAGGAGCTATGATGCCGTTCAAGGTGGTGGATGGGCGGCGATCCCATCGGCGGCGTGGCCCGTGCAAGCTGTTGCCGGGAAGTCCCTTGACGGAGCAGGTGCATGCGCTGATTCTTGAACGAACCTGGTCGCCGGAGCAGATTGCAGGGAGGCTACAGGTGGAACACCCAGACGACGCCAGTCAGAGGGTCTCCCACGAGACCGTCTACCAGCACATCTACGCTCACCCGGCTGGAGAGCTCAAGAAGCTGCTGGTCGATGCATTGCGGCAGGGTCGCCAGAAACGTCGGCCCCGTAGCCGCGGCAAGGATCGCCGGGGTGGCATCCGGAACATGCGTTCCATCCGGGAGAGGCCTGAGGAAGCGCAGTCCAGAGAGGTGCCCGGTCACTGGGAAGGAGACCTCATCAAAGGCGCCTTCAACGGGAGCGCCATCGGCACCTTGGTGGATCGCAGCACACGCTTCGTCATCTTGGCCAAGGTGGACGACTCCTCAGCGGAGGCTGTGCTGGAAGGTTTCACCAGACGCCTGCGCACGCTCCCCAGGGCCTTGAGGAAGACACTGACCTATGACCAGGGCAGGGAGATGGAGGGAGATGGCGCGACATGAGGAGTTGGAAAAACGCACCCATCTGCGGGTCTACTTTGCCGACCCGCATAGCCCTTGGCAGCGCCCGACCAATGAAAACACCAACGGCCTGCTGCGACAGTACTTCCCTAAAGGAACGGATCTGTCGAAATACTCCCAGCAGTACTTGACCAAAGTCGCCGAGGAGATGAATAATCGACCAAGAAAATCCTTGGGTTTTCGTACGCTGGCAGAGGTGATGTCACAGAAGATCAAGGAGTTAAACGGCGGTGTTGCACTTCAAAATTGAAACCGCCATGTATTCGGCCTGTTAGTGGACTATTGCCCTGGCCCCGATGGGTAATCCGCGCATCCAGTCCTCATCATTCAGGCGGCTTCAACAGCAGCCAATGTCTAAACTTGAGACACTTTTATGACAACCACGCATTAAACCGAAAATGCAGCGGAATCATCGTGCTAATCAGGAAACCCTTATTATCACGTTGTACATATTGCCGACCATCCTTATCTTCGCCTGGATGGGTCAAGTCCATTGGGGCATCGGCTTTGTCATCGGCATAGGCGGCATGATAGGCGCCCGGTTGGCTACGGGACTTACGGTGAGCCGACGCGGAGAACGGTGGGTCAAGGTGATGATGGCGATCATCGTGCTCGTAATGGCTGCCAAGCTCTGGGTTTAAGGTTGATTTTGGGCCACTCGGTTGCTGCAATGGCGGTTAGAAATCCAGTTTGGGCTTACCACCCCCCCGACATGGCCTCTTCTCCTTAAGCCAAAGGTAACCACCAGGCCAGTGCCAGCAGGGTGACCAGCAGCACCGGCGGGGTGATCAGCAGCCCGGTTTTCATGTACTGTCCCCAGGTGACGGTCATGCCCTTGCGACTGAGCACATGCAGCCAGAGCAGCGTCGCCAGGCTGCCGATGGGGGTGAACTTGGGGCCGAGGTCACAGCCGATGATGTTGGCGTAAACCATGACCTCCCGCAGCAGAGGGGCAGTCGCTACCGGGAGCTGATGAATGGCGAGGGCGCCCACCAGTACCGCCGGCATGTTGTTCATGACGGAAGACAGTAAGGCCGCCAGAAAGCCGGTCCCCAGCGCCGCCGCCACCACCCCGTGACCACCGAACCAATGCAAAGCCGTAGCCACATAGTTGGTGAGTCCGGCATTGCGCAGCCCGTAGACCACCAGATACATCCCCAGGCTGAACACCACAATCTGCCAGGGCGCATCCTGGAGTACTTTCCACACCGGAATCTGCGCCCCCCGCCCACCCTTCAGCCAGCGTCCCGCCAAAGCCAGCATAATCAGCGCGCCGGTGCCCGTCACCACGGAAACCGGGACCTGCCATTGGGCAGTGACGAAATAGGCGATCAGCAGCAGGATCAGCACCGGAAAACTGGCGCGGAAAACCAGGTGATCCTTGATGGCTGACATGGGCTCGGGCAGATCCCGGGTCGGGTACCGGCGCGGTACCGAACGCCGGAAATAGAGCCAGAGCACGGCCAGCGTCGCCGCCAGAGCCACCAGATCCACGGGTACCATCACCGTCGCATAACGATCAAAGCTGATGTTGAAATAATTGGCACTGACAATGTTCACCAGATTGGAAATCATCAGCGGCAGGCTGGTGGTGTCGGCCACGAAACCCGTGGCGATCACGAAGGCAAAGGTGGCCGCCGGCGTGAAGTCCAGACGCAGTAAAATGGCCATGACGATCGGGGTGAGGAGCAACGCTGCACCGTCATTGGCAAACACTGCGGCAATGGCAGCCCCCAGCAGGACAATCAGCGGAAACAGCAGGCGCCCGCGACCGCCGCCCCAGCGGGCCACGTGCAGTGCCGCCCAATGAAAAAAACCCGCCTCATCGAGAATCAGAGAGATAATGATCAATGCCACAAAGGTGAAGGTGGCGTCCCAGACAATGTGCCAGACAATGGGAATATCGCTCCAGGTAATGACACCAGTGGCGAGTGCCAGCACGGCGCCGCCCATGGCGCTCCAGCCAATACTCAGCCCTTTGGGCTGCCAGATGACCAGGATCAGGGTGACGAGGAATATGGCGATGGCCAGCATGTTTGCACAGGCTCCAGAACGAAAACGCAGCCCGTAGTCTTGACGAGTGCGATATTCTTGTCAATACTGCAAGAAACATTCGCGGATGGTGCCATGGAACCATTTCAAGACCCTGCAGATATTGTCACCCGCCTGGAGGCTTTGGCCTCCCCGGTGCGTCTGGAGATTTTTCGTCTGCTGGTGGAACAGGAGCCCACAGGTCTGGTATCCGGAGACATTGCCGAGCATCTGGGCCAGTCCCACAACGGTATTTCCTTTCACCTGAAAAACCTCCAGCACGCAGGTTTGGTGACGGTGCAGCGCGAAGGGCGTTATCAGCGCTACCGTGCGGCCATGCCGGTGGTGCGGGCGCTGGTGGCCTATCTCACCGAAAACTGCTGTCGCGGTACCCAGGATTGCGCTTTACCCCGTGAAACCATTCCTTCTTCTGTTCGCCAAGGAAACCAGTGATGAAAACCCCGGAAATTCTTTTTCTCTGCACCGGTAACTCCTGCCGTTCCATTCTCGCCGAAGTCACCTTCAATGCCTTGGCCGGACCGGCCATGCACGCCATCAGTGCCGGCAGTCATCCGACGGGGTTTGTGCATCCGCGTGCCTTGGCTCTGCTGCAACGCGAAGGGTTCAGTACCGAAGGCCTGTACAGCAAGTCCTGGGACGATCTCAAAAAAACACCGGATATCGTCATCACCGTCTGCGCCAGTGCCGCCGGTGAGACTTGCCCCGCCTATTTCGGCCCGGCGATCCGCGCCCATTGGGGCGTGGAAGATCCCGCCAAGGCAACGGGTAGCGAGGCGGAGATCGAAGCGGCCTTCACCACCGCCTACCAGATCCTGCGTCGTCGGATCGA
>JAKAFG010000078.1 GCA_021818125.1 Pseudomonadota bacterium
AAAGGAGAAGTTGCTGGCAGCACATCGGGGCGGCATCAGTACGGTCCTGATTCCAGCGGAGAATGAAAAAGATCTGCAGGAAATCCCCAAAAACGTACGTGATGCGCTGACCATCAAGGTGGTTCGGTGGATTGACGAAGTTCTGGCGATTGCGTTGGAGTCTTCGCCGACACCTTTGCCGCCTGAAAGCGGCAGCGACGTGCTGGTTGGTGTAGTGCCTGGCAAAGAGTCTTCCGAGGACAAGGCAATGGCACACTAGAGCGGCATGGAGGACTCATCTCCGCAATTTTAATAACGGAGAACGGGTCCAGAATGCGGCGATATCCATGTTGATGTCCCTGATGGTGATGATTCCGGGGGAAGGTCTGGCCGTCCTTTGTGACGCCGGGCATTTTATGCACTTTCTTGACAAGCCTTTTTTTACCCTGCTATAACGTTTTCTGGATAGAGTTGATGCGCAGTTATACCTAGTAACCGAGTCCATAACAGGAGAAAGAAATATGAACAAATCGGAGTTGATCGAGAAGATTGCAGAAGAAGCTGGCGTGACCCGTGCCGCCGCCGGCCATACTCTGGATGCGCTTGTCAAGGTGGTTACTGACGCGCTCAAGGCTGGTGATCAGGTAACTCTGGTCGGTTTCGGTTCATTTCTTGTTTCCAGCCGTGAGGCGCGCAAAGGCCGTAATCCCGCTACCGGCGCGGAAATCATGATCGCCGCAAGTCGCACGCCTAAATTTAAGGCTGGTAAAGCATTGCGTGATGCAGTAAACTAGCGCGTCTGGTTTGGGCGGTTAGCTCAGTTGGTAGAGCGTCGGCTTTACACGCCGAATGTCGGGGGTTCGAGCCCCTCACCGCCCACCACCAATTTTATTGGGGTGGTAGTTCAGTTGGTCAGAATGCCGGCCTGTCACGCCGGAGGTCGCGGGTTCGAGCCCCGTCCGCCCCGCCAATGCGAGTAAGGCGACCCTTGTGGGGCGCCTTTTTTTATGCCTGTTTTTTGTATAACGAGGCACTGAGGCGGCCATTATGGCTTTTTGAGAGATATTCCTTGATGGTAGAGCGCTAATATACAGACAGCTTTACCTCGGTACTCTGGCTTTGTGGAGATGTACTTATGATGGATGCATTTCGGAATTTTGGTCAGTCCTGGGTAGCAAAAATACTCATGATCTTAATCGCATTATCTTTCGTGCTCTGGGGCGTAAGCGGGTATTTATTCTCGGGGAGTTCAAGTTCGTCAACTGTAGCGACGGTGGATGGCCAGAAAATTAGTGATGCCGTATTTCAGAAACGTATGAAAGATGCTCAGGCACGTTATAGTCATATTTTCGGTGCAGCAACCGCAGCGAAGATGGCGGAGGACAAGAACTTTGGGCCGGATGTGCTTAATAGTTTGATTGACAATATGCTTTTAGGTGCAGAGGCGGGGCGCCTGGGATTACAGGTGCCCGATGTCGCATTAGCAAAAAAAATCGAGTCCATTCCGGCCTTTCAAGAAAAGGGTGTGTTTTCTAAAAGTCATTATCAGAAATTGCTGGCCGCTAACGGAATGACACCAGCACAGTTTGAAGGTATGTTGCGAGAAAGTATGCGTCTGGAGCAGTTACAAGTCATTCCTCAGGCCATAGCCACAGCCTCGAACGCGGACGCAACCCAGGTTTGGGCCTGGTCACAGGAATATCGGGATATCAGTGCGGTGGACATCCAGGACGCCGACTTCGCGGTGGCGGCCAAGCCAACAAGTGCCGAAGTGGCTGATTACTATCACGCCAACGTCGATCAATTCCAGTTGCCCGCGCAGGTGCAGGTGCAATATGTCGTGCTGGGACCGAAGAATTTTGTCGATAAGAGTACGGCACCGACGAGTTCGGCCACCAGTTCTTCCGCAGTGGCGGCGGGGCAAAGCGCTACACTTTTTAATAGCCAGACCGAGAATGCCTTCCAAGCCCAGGTGGAAAACTTTAAGGATCGCCTGTTCAGCAGCCCTGACGGTTTAGGTACGGTTGCCAAAGCCTATGGTCTGGAACTCCAGGAGAGTGGGATACTCACTGCCGGGAAGTTACCTACCCAGGGGCCTTTTGCCGACGCCAAAGCACTCGACCTTGCCTTTAGCAAGGCTGTGCTTGCCGGTAAAAATAGTACAGCGCTCACGTTGGCGAACGGGGATTTGCTGGCTGTGCATTTGCTCCACTATACGCCGGGTAGCGCGCAACCCTTGAATACCGTTGCGGGAACCATTACAGCAAAATTAACCTCGGAAAAGGCGTCGCAACTGGCTAAAAACAAAGCGCAGGCACTGCTGGCGGCGGCACGGCAAGCGAAGAATATGGATGTGCTGACAGATCATGGTGCCTATCCGCTGCACGCTTATCTCGATGTAACCCGGCGTAACGGGCAAGGGCTGGATAATGCGGCGTTGGTGGCTGCTTTTACGACACCCGCACCAGTAGACGGGGTCCCTTCTATGGATATGGTGAAGACGTCGTCGGGCTACCGGATTTTTGCCGTCACCCGAGTAACTGCACCCTCGGCAGCGGCAATAAACCCCAAAGTAGCGACGCAAATTCGCGCATCTCTGGAGGAGCAAAGAGGTCGTTTGCTGTCGACAGCTTATCTGAAGGACTTGCGGGAGCATGCTAAAGTGAAGATCAACGACGCGCAGTTGGCCCAGATTTCTCACTGATCAATGGGGGCTCTGAGTTCGCCGTGTCGGGTTTAATTGGTCGAAACCCGGGTCCAGATAGTGTCGCCACCGAGCCAGGAAAAACCGATATAGCCGTATACTTTAAGTTCATGGGGATCTAAAGCCGTCAGCGTGCCATGAAAATAGGTTTTGTTGTTCGGGTCGTAAATGCGGCCCTGTGCCCATTCTCCCGGGCGCTTGGGTACGAAGTCGGCCAGAATTTGCGGCTGGCCCTTGGCACGGGCCTGCTGCACCGTGTCTTGCAAGTGCCCCACGCTTTGCCCGAATAGTGCGCCATTTTTCTCATAAATACGGATATAACCGTTGCCACCCGCAGTTTGCCACAGGCCAATAATGCCCCCACTGCTCGTAGTTGCGGAAGCGATACTGGTGCCCCCAAGAAGCAGTCCGACGAGGACGAAGTAACGAGTTAAAAGATGCTTCATTTTTTGACCTTTTCGGCTTTGCATTCTTGCTGCACATGATTGTTGTAAAATCTTAACAAAGTAAGAATTGTTAATCAAATGGACGGATTGTAATCATGTATCACTTTGATTTTATTTATTATGTTCATCAACCATGAAAAAGGTCGTGGGTTTCGTATGGATCGTTATGATGGCCGCGCGTACCCCCGGTGGCGGTGGTACCCGGTCAGGCGAGCTTGTCGGTAGAGGTGGCGGGCAGCGTCCGCTGCGTCTCCGATAAACCCACCGCTTGAGGGGCAGTACCGAAAACCGATAACTGCCAAGTCATAATCAAAGTGCAGTGCCGGGACTGAGTAGCGGCGCTGCACTGAATCGCCCTCTTGCATTCCGCAGTGAGACTGTATAAAAATATACCTATTGCCAACGATGATAACCCGCTGGCCCTCAGGAGATATTGCATGGACGAACTCACCCCCCGACAGTCCGAAATTCTCGCCTGGATTCGCGCCCGCATGGCGGAAGACAGCCTGCCGCCCACCCGTGCGGAGTTGATGCGGGCCTTTGCCTTCCGTTCGCCCAATGCCGCTGAAAGTCACTTGCGGGTACTGGCGCGTAAGGGCCATATCCTGCTGCAGAGTGGTACGGCCAGGGGCATCCGCCTCTGTGCGGGCGAAGAAGAGGAAATCGGTTTGCCGTTGATCGGGCGGGTGGCTGCCGGGCAACCCATGCTGGCCGAAGAGTTCCGGGAGGGGCAGTTGCCCGTCGACCCAAAGCTCTTTTCGCCAGGGGCCGATTATCTGTTGCGGGTGCAGGGCATGAGTATGCGTGATGCCGGCATTCTCGATGGCGATATCCTCGCCGTCCGTCACGACGCCTCGCTCACTCCCCAGGACGGGCAGATGGTAGTGGTCCGGGTTAACGGTGAGGTGACGGTCAAACGCTGGAAGCGGGATGGCAATCAGGTCTGGCTCTTGCCGGAAAACCCCGATTTCTCACCTATTTCTGTGGATTTGCAGCGCGATAGTTTGACGATTGAAGGTGTGGTGGTAGGACTTTTGCGTATTGGAGGCAAGTTATGAGTCCATCTGCACATAAGGCCGCCGTCAACACCCTGTTGAGCAACCATCCCCAGCGCTTGTGGCGGGGCCTGAATAATCAGCGGACGCCGGGCGTGGCGGCGCACTGGCCGGATCTGGAGCCGTTGGTAGGTGACTGGCCACGTGGTGCCATCACTGAAGTGGTGAGCGCTCTGGACGGTATCGGCGAACTACGTCTGGTGCTGCCCGCCGTGGCGGAACTGAGCCAGCGCGAGGCACGCTGGGTACTCTGGGTCGCGCCTCCGCATATCCCTTATCCGGCAGCGCTGGCGGCTGCAGGCGTCGATCTTTCGCGGATGCTGGTGCTGCATCCACGCAAAGATCAGGATACGCTCTGGGCACTGGAACTGGCTCTGCGTTCCGGCAGTTGCAGCGCGGTGTTGGCCTGGCCACCGGCTTTGCAGGATACCCAGTGGCGTCGCCTGCAACTGGCGGCCGAGGCGGGCAACAGTCTGGCCTTCTTCTTTTTCCGTCAAGGCAGCGCTGCTACCGTGCCCGTCGCCTTACGTCTGGAGCTGCATCCCGCCCGGCAGGAGGTCGACGTAGACGTCCGTAAACGCCGTGGTGCCATGCCGGCACGGGGCATGGTGGCGCTCAGCGATCAACTGGCGCTGGCGCTCTGAGATCCCATGCCCTGGCTGGCGGTACAGTTCCCGCATTTGGGTGTGGAGCTTCGGGAACGGGCGCAGGCAGAAGCAGTCGCGCTGGCGCTGGTGGGCACGCAGGGCAGTGCCGGGACCCTTGTTGCAGGTCAACGCGATAGCGCTTCAGGCGGGCTTGCGGACTGGCATGACGACGGCGCGGGCCCTGGCCATGCTATGGTGACCCATTGGTCAAGATAGTTAGAGGGTGAATTTAAGCTGGTCTGGTTGTTTCCACTGCAGCGGAATGGCGCTGCCCCCAATCATCCATGAGTAACGGCAGCGTTTCAGTAGTTAGAATTTGCAGGATGAGATGAGCAAACACCACGGCAACCACACAAAAATAGGCCGGATTACTCCAGCCTATTGACGCTATATCGGATCGATAGAATCTTTGGTTTAGCGAGAGAACGTCGGTTTTTCGATAGTAGGACGTTCAACCGTTGGCCGCTCAACAGTAGGCCGCTCAACGTTAGGGGCCTGGATGACCGGGCGGTTCATCTGTACCTGTGCCGTAGCGACAGGATTGCCGGGAAGAGCCGGCGTGACGGCCAATCCTGCGCCGTTAGGCTGGGCCGGCGTAGCAGCATTCGCCGAACCGTTGTTGGGCGAATGCTGGGTGGATGGAGTAATACCGAGCGGTACCGGCTGTGTGGGAACCGCCGTACCAATAGGGGATGGTGCCACAATGCCTACAGGCGCAGCTGTCGCGACGACTGCGAACGCAATAAGGGTTGATGCAACGGCGGTCAGTAAAATGGATTTCTTCATCGGGTATTCCTCCGTTTGATAGGGAAAGTGGCTTGACGGAAAACAAAAGCCCTCTCCGCCGCCTGTTGATCAGTATAGTGGGAATATTTACCACGTCAAGAGGTTCGTGTATGCTTTTTCCATGTATAATGTGCGGATGGTGAGATCATGAACGAAGCGCTCAAAACGGCGGTGTTGTCGCTGTTGCGGCCGTTAGTCCGCTATTTGATTGGACAGGGCTGGACCTTCGGTGCGTTGACAGACCTGCTGAAAACTATTTATGTGGCTGAGGTGACTCATCATTACGGAGAAAGTGACGGTCGTCCGCTCACCGACAGCCGCATCAGCCTGCTCAGCGGCATCCATCGAAAGGAGGTCAAGCGCCTGCGTTTGGACCTGGCGATCGGGCAGGGACGCATTTCTTTGCGCCACGGGGCCAATGTGGCGGCCCAAATGATCGCGGCTTGGGTGGCTACGGCGGACTATCAGGACCAAACCGGTAAGCCTATGAGTCTCCCTTTGCGGGCGGAAACAGGGCCTAGCTTCGAGGCGCTGACTCGCTTGGTGAAGGCTGACATGCGACCGGGAACACTTCTGGACGAATTGCTGCGCGTGGGCGTGGTTGTGGTGGAGGGAGAGATGGTCCGTCTGCTGCGCACTGCTTATGTCTCTGACCTGCCGGAAGACCATCTGGCCTTCCTCGGTGCCAACGTTGGCGACCACTTACAAAGCGCCATTCACAACCTGGAGGGCGGACAGCCATATTTTGAGCGGGCTCTCTTTTTCGACGATCTCCCAGCAGGGATGTTGGAACAAGTTCGTGCGGATTTCGCTGCCATGGGAGATGCTCTGCTGCGCCAAGCGCATCAACAAGTCACCCAGATGGATAAGGTGCCTTTGCCGGGGCAGCGGCGGCGCATGCGTTTTGGGGTGTACTACTACGAAGAACCACAAAAAGCCGCAGAAAGAAGAAGGGATGGGGATGATGAGTAATAGACACGCCCTAGCGGTGGCTGCACGAGCCTTAGTTGCAGGATTGGGGATTCTGATGTTGTCGGGGTTCGAGTCCGGACGGGATATTCCGGGGGGCATCGGCGGAACCGGGATCGATCCAGGAGGAATTGGTGGCACAGGCATCACCGCGTTGGGACCTATCCAGCGCTTCGGTAGTATTTATGTCAATGGACGAGAATACCTCCTGACGCCTGAAACTCGCTATCTGGTGGATGGCGCGAAGCGCCCCGCGTCTGCCCTGCATCTGGGCGACCTGGTCATAGTACAGGCCGCTGCATTCCACGGTAAAACGATTGCCGCTCTGGTGCACGTCCAGCATGCGGTGATCGGCCCCATCAGCCAGACCGACGTTGCCGCCGGGCAGATTACCGTCTTGGGACAAACGATCCACCTGAACAGCGACACGCTGATCCGCGCGTCAGGTTCACTAACGCTTTCTCTCGCTGACTTGAGGGTGGGGAATGTCGTAGCGGTAAGCGCTCTGTCCCAGGGGCACGCGCAGTGGCAGGCCCTGCGCGTGACGCGCATCGCGACAGGCGTTGCCCTAGGCCGCGTGCCGCTCCTCATGCGGGGCAGGATAGAGATGATCGACTCCGCTAAGGACCGTTTACGTCTGGGGCGCGTATGGTTAAATACCAATGAGCACATGCTGCAGGATGTGGTGGTAGGACAGGAAATGATAGCCACAGGCAGTTATCAGGATGGGCATCCCAATGTCCACACCCTCCGTCCTGCTCACCTGGGTCTTGGGTCCGTTGGAGGCCGTGTGTACTTGGTAGGATATCTGCACCAGACCCCACAGGGATGGCGCAGCAACGGCTTTCTTCTGCGTATAGGGGCAGACACTCGCTTTGTGGGGGGCAGCGCGGAGAGTCTGCACACGGGCGCTCTTGCGGTCATGGATGGACACGTGGAAAAGCCGGGGGAAGTCATCGTGGACCGGGTCGTTCTCGGAGTTATTCCGGTGCGCTACGGCATTCCCCAACTGACGCATGGTGCGGAAGAGACCGGACATCGGGCTACGGAGACAGCGATAGAGAGGCCGGAGATTGTGCGACCAGAAATGCAACGTCCAGAAATCATGCGACCGGAAATTATGCGACCACAGATACAACGGCCTCAAATTATGCGACCGGAGGTCCAACGTCCCCAAATTACGCGGCCACAGATACAACAACCGCAGATGATGCCGTAATCATCGAGCAGCGACACCAGACCTAAACGATCAAGGAAGGACTTCGGGAAAGCCTGGTTCATATGGTTCGCGCCACTATTTCACCATGGCCCATGTTGGTTGAAGATTCCCAGACACCCTTGCCGTTCAGCTAACTCTTCCCCTTGTCGGGCGAGTAGAGGGCTTTCCACCTCCAAGTGAGTGCGCCCTGCCGGGCGCACAACGGAAAAGGACCCTGCACAGTGCAGGGCCCCCAACCTCAATTGCTAGACCGATAGTTTGCTCAAAAGACGATCTGCGCACCCACTCCAACGCCATAATCGGCGCTGCCATTGCTTAGTCCCTTGTCCGCATAAACCTGAAACCCGCTTCCAGCGCGAGTAACATCATAGTTCCATGCCAGGATCAAATCCGACGGTCCGGAATAACCTGGTTGCTCAGACTGGGACCCAGAATACATCGCGGTCAGCACATTGCTTCCCGTTACCGCGAAGCTGGAACCGGCATCGTAGGTGAGGATGTTGCGCAAGTTTTGTCCTGCTGGTTTTCCGACAAAGCGATATCCCAGGTGGACAAATGGAAAGATGCGCGTCCCGATAGTCTCATCCAGGCCCAAACCGACCTCATAGTCGTTACGTCCGGTACCTAGTCCCTGCGAAGAGGAAGCCGTGCCAAATTTGATTTTCACATAAGGCACCACAGCAGGTAGTAGCCCGGCTCCGTGATAAGCCGTGTAATGTGCAGCAAACCAGATGTCACCGAGGCCGCT